>JAKPIQ010000011.1 GCA_029549715.1 Candidatus Atribacteria bacterium
AGGAGAACAAACAGTTTCTAAACAGAAAAAACAGCCATCTAAGACAACTACTCCAGAGAAATCACCTCTCCGGAAACTCTGCTCCTCCAGTTCCTGTTTCTTATGAGGGAGAGATCGAGCACTGTTCATCGGCTCTATCATTTTATGCTTTTCCTCCACTTAAAATACAGCCCCTCCTCTATCCAGTTTATGGTGATCCACTATATTGTCATATTTATTCACTATTTTTTCGATGTATTTACAGTAAGTGTAATTTATCTCATACCCTTAGACCATTTATATCTACTGTATCATCTAAGGGTAAATTGCCTTCTATATACAACCTCCGCCGGGAAATTTTATCGTTTTTCATCTCTCGATAGGCATATTTATGCACGTCATATATCATCTTCCTGGGAACCACAATAACTCCATCTCCATCTGCCACCACCAGGTCTCCGGGATAAATAGCAACTCCTCCCACGGCTATGGGGATATCTTTTTCATAATATCGGATACGGGCCTGGTCCATTGATTGAGAAACAAATTTCGACCAAACCGGGATTTTTTCTAATATAACTTCATCAGTATCTCTTATTCCTCCTCCGTTGACCAAAAACCCAACAGCGCCTTTATTTTTGTAGTGAAGAGCGTTATTAGAACCTAAAAGCCCCACATCGAGCTCACAAACATCCAGGCAAATAAAATCGCCCTCGATGATATCTTTTTCCCAATCATACCTGCAGACATTCTGATAATACCAGCTTGACCACTCCGTGTATTCCTCGCCCGTCTCCCTAGGAACCGGTCCTTCATAAGGCAAATATCTGGCTGTTCTTGCAAAACCTACGGCTTTGGTGCGCCATAAAGGTTTAATACTATGGTGAACGCTTCCATAGTGATGATAGCCACACCAATCCATTCCATCGCGCACATCAGCCACTCTAAGGTCCTTATACATGTCCAATATTTTTCTTCTCTCCTCCATATCCATGTCTTCCACTTCTCCCCTTTCTATAAATTGCAGGTCAACACAAAACTAATACCAACCCTATGACACAAATCTATCTATCTATTGCTCTCTCTGGCTTATTAATTTTAATATATGCTTGTCGTTATATATGCGCTTTAAATCCATAGATTCTAACTCCCCAATAACTATTTCCCCCAGATATAAAATCCTGCACCCATTTTCTAAATGACCGGCATAAGCCTTTTCAGAATCAGAAACCACCGCATGCAGATGAGGCTCACCATCGGCTATTATGCCATCTACCGATACCAGCTCCAGAGGTTCATTATCCCAGCGTTCAAAATGCTCCTCTGGAGGATAACCTGTAGTGGTCACCATATGCAATACACACATATCCAGTGTTCCTATTGCTGAAATTACTACCGCATCTTTTATCCCTTCTTTAGCAATTAATTCCTTGATACTCTCCAGCAGCATATCACCTTGATCCAATCTCAATACAAATACCCTTCCTATCTGTTCTGTTGAAAAATATTCCATATTTTATACCTCCTTACCAAAATAGGTTTTTACTACTCAGCAAACTATTCCCGAAAGCAAATTGTCTCTTATTGAGGTCTTAATTTTCCAGGGGCAGAGCTAAAACACCTTCTCTATGAGTGCCACCTACCAGGAGCTATAGCACTCTAAAAGTTCGTAGTAATTAGCGCTCTACAACTTACTCTTCAACACTCACCGGGAAAACAAGAGAGGCATAGCCTACTACTTCTCGATAGTCACCAGTCACCTTTCCACTGTGGGAATAGAAGAGAAGTTTTCCCTCCTGTGGGGAGCGACTCTTATGATAGTCCATCAAAGCAGCAATTCCTGCTGGACCACAGATACTTATCTCCTCTCTCCTTATCACCTGATAGAACTCCTCGGTCTGCAGAGCAACAATACAGGATAGAGCATGGCTATCTTTGACCTGGGCTATCCGGGCTGGCTCATAATGAGAAAAATCACTACTGGCCACTACTGCTATCTGGCGTATTTGAGATAACTCCTGGAGAGCCTGGCTAATCTGTAAAGCAACTGTTAAGGTTTGATCCCCCACCACCACCGGTAAAATCTGGAAAGGATAGGGAAGAAAATACTGCAAAAAGGGAATCTGCACTTCCACAGAATGCTCCAGGTGATGAGCTCGAGAATCGAGAGAAAAAAGAGGATAATGGGAGATGAGGAATTCCACTGCCTCCTCATCCACCGGTACCTGTCCCAGAGGAGTCTCCCACCACTGAGCATCACTTACTGCTACTTTCCTACCCACTCCTCGATGATTGGGACCAATTATGACTATGGTATCTACCGGAGAGGCCAGAGAAAGAGAATAAAAAGACCAGCACGCTACCACACCAGAGTAGATATATCCAGCATGGGGGCTGACCACTCCACTGATCTCTTTCCACTTCCCCAGCTCCTCTTCTTTTCCCCGAGGACCATCTTCACAAGAAAAAAGCTCTTCTATCAGGAGGCGAAGCTCCCTTTCTTCAGCAGGATAGAAATATCCTGCTACCGCTGGTTTTCTGATCATCCCTACCACCCTCTATAATATTCTCTCCGTAAGCGATAAAATACAATAACTAAAAATAAAAGAATCAAAGCCAGAATAAGGATAAAAAGATTGGAGCCTCCCATCAGGAGAAAAGAAGTCCACAGATACAGGAATAGAGATCGACGGTAGCCATGTTGCCAGGATTTACGGAAGAAATTCTGGGCTTCTTTTAACTTTCCTTCTCCTCGCAGATAAACACCTTTCTGGTAGTAAAGTTCTCCCAGAACTTTCTTCCACTGATCTCGATTTTCACTATCGCTCAAAAATAACTCCTCTGCTTGATAAATTGCTCCATCCACATCTCCTGTTTTCTGATAGAAATCCAGTACCAGACGAGATATTTGGGGATCTTCTTTCTCCTGGGGAGAGAGTCTCTCCAGTACTTCCCTGAACTCCTGGTAATCATTTTCTGCTAAAAGAGCAGCTAAATGGAGGGCCGGATTGACTAAAAAGTTGACATCTATAACCTGCAGGCGATTGTTCCCCGCATCGGCTACCCATAGCTTACCTTCCTCATCTATCCACAGACCTTCGGGAAAGGAAAACTCCCCCGGTGCACTTCCTTCCTTTCCTATGATCTCCTGGAGCACCCCTTCCCGGTTATATACTTTTATGCGATGGTTACGATAATCAGAAATGAACACCATCTCTCCCCGGATGAATAAATAACGAGGTTGATTGAAATCTTCTTCTCCCTCTCCACCTTGACCAAAGCGGAACAGAAACTGACCTTTTCCATCAAACACTTTTATACAATGATGGTAAGTATCCACTACCCAGATATGACCATCACCATCTACTGCCACTCCCCGGGGATAGTAAAACTCATCATTTCCTATCCCCTCTTTTCCAAAGGTAAACAGCTCCTCCCCTTCGGGAGAGAAAACCACTATTCGAGATTTACCACTATCAGCTACATATATCTTCCCCCCCTCATCTACCCACACACCTCGAGGCTCCTCTAAGGGAACTTTAGCTTGTAAAAAGCCCACTGTAGAAAAGTCATCCCGGTGGATAATTCTCACCTGGTTTGCCTTCTGCTCTACTATATATATCCTTTCTCGATCTTCATCTCTTCCCAATCCCGCTGGGCTGTGCAAGCCAGTTAAAGATTTCTGTATCTCTCCTTCCCCAGTGAGAGAAAGTAATCTATTGTTTCCCCAATCACTGACTAACACTTCCTGGTCTTCCACCAGGATACCTACCGGATAATCTAAAAAAGGGAGATCTCCTCCCACCTCCTCAATTATCTTCTCTACCTCTCTTCCCCCTACCTCTACTCCGGAAAAGAGAGTTACCAGAAATATCAATGCTAAAAAAGCTCCTCTTTTAGCACCTCTCACTCAACAATGCCTCCATTTCCTCTCTGATTTTCTTCTCCACTTCTTCTATGTTCCATCCTTTAACTTCCACAGGAGAAGAGAAGCTCACCTGGATGGGAAAAGGACGAGGTATCTTTTTACCTCGAGGTAAGCTCTCATAAGTTCCCCGGATACCAGCAACTACCACTGGTACTTGAGCCCGGAGAAGAAGCTTCAGAGCTCCTCTCTGGAAATCTCCCACCTTCCCCTCACCCCGAGTCCCTTCTGGAAAAAGACCTACTACTTTCCCTTCTCCAAGAAGAGAAAAAATCCTCTGCACTGCTCCTTTATCTCCTGCTCCCCGATGGAGAGGAAAAGCTCCTAACCGCTGCAAGAAAAAGGAAGCTAAAGGGTTACGGAACAGCTCCTCTTTGGCCACAAAATATACTTGACGGGAAGAGGCACATCCTAGCACAATGGGGTCCAGATTACTAGAATGGTTAGCCACCAGAAAGCAAGGCCCCTCCAGGGGAATATTATCCACCCCTTTTACTTGAAAAGAACAAAACACTTTTAATAAAAAAATGGCTAAGTATTTACATATATAATAT
>JAKPIQ010000015.1 GCA_029549715.1 Candidatus Atribacteria bacterium
CGCACTCCTTTCGGACAGCATACCTATGCCATAGGAGGAAATATCGATGCTGCTCGCCGAGCCGGTATCCCCGTAGACCGTCATCTCATAAAAGTGTATATGATTTCTTCTTTTTTTGCTGCTCTGGGAGGAGTGATGTACACCTTGCGTTTTGTTACTGGTAGAGCAGATGCCGGAGCTGCTCGAATGTTAGATTCCATTGCTGCGGTGGTAATTGGAGGAGCCAGTTTATATGGAGGAACCGGGAATATGATAGGCTCTTTAATTGGAACTCTAATAATTGGAGTTTTAGAAACGGGAATGGTAAATTTAGGTTTACCCACCCACAATAAATATGTCTACGTGGGAGTAATTTTGATTTTAGCGGTTCTTATAGACCAATTTTTCCCTGAATTTGTGGAAAAAGGAGGAATATGATGGATAAAAACACTCCTCTCCTGGAGGTAAAAGATATTGTGAAGCGGTTTGGAGGATTAGTAGCAGTTAATCGGGTGAGTATGGAAATTTATCCAGGAGAGGTGGTTGGCCTTTTAGGAGACAATGGAGCAGGGAAATCTACTTTAATTAAAGTGATTTCTGGGGTTTATCAGCCAGATGAAGGAGAAATCTATTTTGAGGGAGAAAAAGTAAATATTAATAACCCCATGGATGCCATAAAACTGGGAATTGAAACTCTATATCAAGATTTAGCTCTGGCCGAAAACCTCAATGTTTATTCTAACATTTTTTTGGGGAGGGAAAAGGTAAAAAGCTTACTGGGGATGATTCCAGTGTTAGACCACGAGTATATGATGGAAGAGTCCCGAACGGTCTTAAGTCACCTGGGGATTGAAATTCCTTCCCTGAAAAACCGGATCAAAAACCTCTCCGGAGGACAACGTCAATCAGTGGCTATCTCTCGCTCGGTCTACTGGAACGCCAAGCTTCTCATTCTTGATGAACCTACTGCTGCTCTGGGAGTAACCGAACAGAAAAAGGTACTGGATCTAGTACGAACTTTGAGCTCTCAGGGAGTGGCAGTAATCATAATCAGTCATCAACTCTATGATGTATTTCAGGTAGCACATCGCCTGGTAGTGTTGCGACGGGGGGAGAAAGTAGGGGAGCGTCTGACCAAAGAAACCAACTCTGATGAAATAGTGGGACTTATGGTAGGCGCCGAGTTGGTAGAAGGGGGAAGGTGAGGTTGTATCCTGGCCTTGTGGATAATAGAGATTAACTGATCTACTATTTTGTCAGGTGTAGCGAATAAAAGTATAGTCGAGGAACAAGGTTCGATCTCCGGCTAACAGGTCATATATTATTTTTTCATGAACCTCGGGAGTATTGGCTCTGGGACTTCCAGGGTAGGTGAAATTTAGCCGGGTGGGTAAATAATATAGTCCCATCCCCGGCCCCAAAGAATATTAAGTTTTCATTTTACATTCTAAAAAGCACAGCTCTTGCCGGGGAGCCATCTCCTCCTTCAATTTTTAGAGGGAGAGATAGGAAATAGTAAAAGCCAGGTTCTACCTCCCGGAGATATAGCCCCTCGAATATTAAAATACCTTTTTCTAAAAGAAGGCGATGAGTGGGGTGCCCGGGCTGGTCGCGTTCTATCCCTAAGGAATCAATCCCTACGCCTTTTGTACCTTGTTGGGCTAAATAAGAAGCACCGGACGCAGAAAGGTAAACAAAGTTTTCCCTCGATAGGTCAGAAAAAGAGTTATCAGTTTTCAGAATTAAAAATTGTCGGGGAGATAGGAATTGTTGAAACGGAAAGAGGTGCTCTGGGGCTATGGCCTCCACCCCTTTTATTTCTACAACTAAAGCCGGACCGAGAAATGAAGAGAGAGGTAACTGATCGATAGAGCTAGCAGGAGAGAGCATATGAAGAGGAGCGTCTACATGAGTTCCGGTGTGAGTTTCCAGAGTCAGGCGAGTTTCGTTGGCTCCTTGAGCAAGAGTTCTTATCCTTTCTAAGCGAGGTTTTCCCTCTTTTCTCCCTTTATAAGTGGGAGTTTCCTCTGACAGAGAAAGAGATATATCGATGATTTCCATAATGTCACCTCATTCCCCCACAAATAGTTTCATTTGTTGGGCGTTTACTATCGCATAATCACGAAAACAGTTATTAAACATCAAGAAAATTCTTTCTACATCCGGGGATTTTTTGTTTACAGTCTCTTTCCACCTGTTTAATTCTTCTTCTTTATAAAGGTAGGCAAATTTTTCCTCTACCGGTGCTCCTTTCTTTTCCCAGGCTGATTTATTACGCCCATGGAAACGAGTTATGAGCTCCGGAGTGGTAGCTTCTACTATGGGAGGTACCGTCCAGGGAAGCTGGGGCTCATCTACACAGGTATAAGATAGCTTCTCCTTGCGCAAAAAACGAAAAACTTCTCCCCGGTTCTCTTCACTGAGCCAGGAGTTATGCCGAAACTCTACGGCTATTGTTCCTTTGATATTTTCTCTCATCCAGGATAGATATTCCATAGCTTCTCTACTTTTTTCTATCCAGGGAGGAAACTGAAACAGAATATAGCCTAATTTGTCTTCTTCTTGTAGGGGGCTTATAGCAGAAAGAAAAGCATCTAAGGCCATTTTCAGCCACTGTTTGGGAACTTGCGATGAATAGAGGTGAGATCGCTTTTGCAAGTTTTCAGGTAACTCTTCTTTTAAAAAATAGGGAAGGGCCGATAGAGGGGTTTTGTGAAAGGTAAACAGAGAAAAGGATTTTATGTTAAAAAGGAAAGAGGTGGGAGTCCTCTCTACCCAGAGGTGGGCATTCCTCTCGGCAGGGAAAGCATAAAAGCTGGAATCAACTTCTACAGTGTTAAAATTTTGGGCATAAAAACTTAGCCTTTCAGCGGAATTTTTAAGTGAAGGAGGGTAAAAAGAGCCTTCTTCTATCAGAGTTCTATCTGTCCAGGAACAGGTACCCACATAGTAAGTAGCCACCATTTTCACCTTTTCCGTTTTTTAGAGCTTCTCCATGCTCGATAAAGCTTATATTACCTCTCACTGGTAATTTATGGTATAAGAGATTTGGCAAAATACTGTATTGCGCAACCGCTCGGTGTAAATCCCGAGCAACTCAGAAAAGAGCAATGTGCACGTCGTCTGTTATTTAATTACCTGGTTGTTTTTCTATATTCCTTCTAAAATTTTCTGAAGGGCTAGAGCAGCTTTTTTAAATAGCTCTGCCCCAGAGAAACCACCTGCTTTTCCAGCGGTTGCTAAATGTGGTTCCAGGGATAGGAAACCATCAAAATCTCTTTCTTTAAGCTCTTTTAATATCTCTTTTATTTCTCCATCTCCCTCTCCGGCGGGGACTATGGCCTTGTCAGAAAATCTAGCATCTTTTATATGAAGATACTCGATGTAGTTCACCAGCTGAGGGAAGGCTTCTGTATAGGGTTTTACATCGGCCATTATAAAATTGGCCGGATCAAAGGTAAGCCTTAAATGGGGAGAATCTATGCTTTTTAAAACTTCTAAGCATCTTTCTGGAATATCACAATAGACATCGTACTCATTTTCACAAAGAAGAATTATATTCTCTTTCTCCGCCAGATTAGTCATTTCCCTTAATCTTCCTATCACTTCTTTACTATAGGTGGAGGGGTCTTCATTTTCTTGGGGAAGATAGTAAGAAAATATTCTGATATATTCGGTTTCTAAAATCTTAGCTAGAGAGAAAGCCTTCTGCAGTCTCTCCAGGTCTATAGAAAAATCATCGGTTATCTTTATCTTTCCAATAGGAGAACCAATAGCTGAAACTTTAAAATCCTTTTCCTGAAGAGTATCTTTTACTCTTTTTATCTCTTCCTCGTTTAGCTCTAAAACCCCTTTTCCATACACTCCTCTTATCTCCAGATTTTTTATTCCTACTGATTCCATTACTTCTAATTGAGTATTTAAGTCTGGAGAAATTTCATCTCCAAATCCACTTAATTTAAACATGCTTTTATCCTCCTTCTATTTAAGATGTTGTGGATCGGTAATTCTCTTTGTTTCTTTAACTTTCTTTTCTTGAGAACTCCTCCTTAGGCTTTCTAATAATTCTTCATACTCTTCTCGGTTGACTGGGATATCAACCGGTTTATCTTTCTTTCCCGAAAGAATGAGAGCATTGATGAATTCTACTGTCCACAATCCCTCTTCTCCTGGAGCAATTAACTCCTCCCCATAAAGAATAGCCCGGCAGAAGTTTCTGATAATCTCTTTATGTCCGGTTTCGCACGAGGGAAGGTCTAACTTTTCTTCCACTATCTGGGGAGAAGCCCACATATCCTTTGTGGAGAAGGTGAATTCCGGGATTGAGGGGTGGAAGGAATAAAACTTAAGACTGTTATCTTGATAAACCAGCTTTCCACTGTCGCCTGAGATTTCTATAAAAGTACTATACGGTGAAGGCTCGTTAACAGTAATATAATAATAACCCCAGGCTCCATTGGGATATTCTAATAAAGCTGATACCTCATCTTCAACTTCGATATCGTGAAGCCGGGTACGAGTTTTAGCTGTAACTGTGCTGGGTAGCCCACCTAAGAGAAGAAAAAGATCTATAGAGTGGGGAGCTTGATTTATTAATACTCCTCCCCCTTCTCCACTCCAGGTTCCTCGCCAGGAAGCTGTTTCATAATAAGCCTGGGAACGGTACCAGAGATTAACCGAGCAGGTTCTTCTTATCTCTCCTAATTTCCCGCTTTCTACAATCTTTCTGGCTAATCGGATCTCGGGTAGAGTTCTATATTGATGCATCACTCCAAAGACTACATTATTTTTCCTGGAGG
>JAKPIQ010000037.1 GCA_029549715.1 Candidatus Atribacteria bacterium
AGGCTTTCCGGTTTTTGCTTCTCCCTCCTTTGGAGGGTTGGCCTATCTTCTTAATCCCCCTTTTGGATTTTTGCCAGGTTTTTTTATCTGTGGTGGAGCATGACCTTCCTTCTGGGTAGGCCGCTGGATTTTTACGCCACCTTACAAGTAGGTTTTTTCCTTTTGTTGTCCTAGACCTTTTAAAAGCCAGCGGAGCCTCTCTTTTAGCCTTCCACATTCTTCGCCGCTTAGGTCGTTTTAAGTGATGAGTAATGAGTAATCGATGGTAATTGGGAGTGAGAAGAGGAGCGGTGAGGGGAAGGAATACTAAAAAGCAGGAGGGTTGAGCTGTAACATATTTTTTGAAAAGTAGAAATGTAGCAAATGCACGAAATAAGAAGTTTAAGAGGGTGTTTGCCCTCCTTCTTTTTCTTCTCTGTGAGGGATAGCAATTGTAATTAGGCTTGCAGAATACCCTGTCAAGTCATTTAAGAAGGTAACCCAATTAATTCTTGTTGGGTCACATAAGATGTAACCGAATGAGGTGTTTGTTTTTTATCAGGTTTAACCTCTTCCAGGTTATTTTTTTCCTGGTACACCTGGTAGAGCTCATTTAGTTTTTCATCAATTTTCCTTTTAAGCTCGGCCGGGTTTAGGGAAAGATAAATAGTTTTCAACTTCTCCTTAGTCTCCTCGGTTATAGAGGGAGATTCCATCAATCTTTGATAAGGGGTTTTAGGGGTGTCATACTTCCGGTAAACTTTTCCCTTATCCCTAATCTTATACTGTAACTCCATGACTGGTTGGAAAAGTTGGTCAAATCCTTTTTTTCCTGTAAAAGTGGATAGCCTTCTCATTACCTCATCTCCTCTCCTTCACCAGTTCTTTTTCTGACAGATCTTGTTCATCGTTGATACCTAATTCTTTCCTTAAGCTATCTAAAAAGTTAATCTCTACTGGAGTAAAGGTTACTCTTTGCCATCTCCTACATCTCCTAATTAAAGTAGAGAATACTAACTTAAGCTCGCTTCTCAGTGAGAAAAGAGGGTACTTTAGTTCTTCTCCTTTCCTCGGTAAAGCTTCTCTCTATCAGATTGGTAGTACGACAATGAATTCTATGGTTGGCTGGTAACTTCAGATGAGCGAGTAAGGCTTCTAAATCATCATTGAGGGCTTTAACCAGGGAAGGATAGGTAGAGGAGTATTCTTCCTCAATTTCTTGAGCTAATATCAAACCAGCTTCATAGTTTTTAGCATCTCTGATGGATATGAGTTCTAATTTAATCTTAGGGCTTCTCTTTGGGTACTTTATGAGAGAAATTCTCCATCCGGTGAAACCAGCATCTTCCTCTGATACTCTTAGGAAATACTGCCTCCACAGCTTTAATCAGTCCTGGAGCTCCATCAGTAGTTATGAAGGTAGGAACTCTCAATCCTCTCTTTACCATATCCCGCAAGAATTCTAACCAATCTTCATAGCTTTCCTGATTTCCCAATCCTACGCTGAGGAGAACTTTTTCTCCTCCCCTACATATTCCCCAGGCACATAAGATTCCT
>JAKPIQ010000066.1 GCA_029549715.1 Candidatus Atribacteria bacterium
ATAACTGCTTGTATGAGGAAGCTCCTTACTATCATGAATGCCATGGCAAGAGACAATACTCCCTGGCAAGAATTTTCTCTCCCGGAGGTGGAAATTTTGTCATCTGCATCTTGACATTTATCACAGTTACTGCGAGGGTCGTTTTATCGTTTGGCGTGGCAATCTCCCACTCATTAAAAGAGAGATCGCTTCGTCGCTTTGCTCCTCGCGGTGACAGGAAAGAAAGGGGATAATAGAGGGATCGGTTTTCCCCCCTATTATCGGGTTCATAAGGGGGGCGATGCCCCCTTATACTGAGAAAGGCGCTTCTTCTTTCTCAGTAGGTTTTTATTCTTTTGTCTTTTATTTTTTGTTTTTCAGTTTACGTCGTAGACTGCCTGTCTTTTGTTTTTTTAGGGGACTATAAGGGGGAATCTTTTTCCCCCTATAGTCAGAACTCTGTGCATTAGTAACCAGCTTTGGTCTCTCTACGGCTGTGGTTTAAGCACCGCTGAGGCTTTAATTTTGCTCTCCTTCAGTAATCGCAAAACCCGGTTAGCTTCTGCCAGAGGGAAAACCTCACTTTTTACTTCCAGATGAAATTTCTGAGCAAAATCTAAAAGTTCTCTAACATCCTGACGGGTGCTATTGGCTACACTTTTCACGCTCCGTTCCCAGTAAAGGAGAGAATAGGGAATCTCCGGTAAAGGTGTGGAATAAATACCGGCCATGACCACTTTCCCTCCTCGCTCCACATAAGAAAGAGCATTTTTAACTAAGTTACCAGCCGGGGCAAATATTATGGCAGAAGTCAGAGGGCGCAGAGGATGGTCTTCTGCTCTTCCCACAAAAGAAGCTCCCAGATCTCGAGCCAAACGCTGGTGCTCGGGGCTTCTGGTAAAAACGAATATTTCCACTCCTTCCGCCCTGGCTATCTGAGCCACAAGGTGAGCAGAGGAACCAAATCCAAAAATACCCAGCACATCCCCTTCTTTTACTCCGCTCATCCGGTAAGCTCGATAACCAATCACCCCTGCACAAAGAAGAGGAGCTAACTCCTCTTCTTTATATCCTGCGGGTAACTTATATACTGCTTCTCTGGAGGTAGCTACATATTCAGCATATCCCCCCGGAACATCATAACCGGTAAATAAAGCATTCTCACATAAATTTTCTTTTCCCTCCTGACAAAAGCGGCAACTTCCACATACCTGATTTAACCAGGGAACTCCCACCAATGCTCCCCGGGCTAAATCTTTTACCTTTTCCCCTACCTCTTCCACTGCTCCCACTATCTGATGACCAGGAACAAGAGGCAAAAGATGAGAAGGAATCTCTCCCTCTACAATATGGAGGTCAGTACGACATACTCCACAGGCTCTGACCCGGAGTAAAACTTCCTCCTCTCCTATTTGGGGAACAGGAAGGTCACAAAGTAAAAGAGGACCACTTTCCACGGGAGCTGGTTTTTCCAGTACCAAAGCTTTCATTGTTTTTTCTAAACTATTTTCAGACATATGGCCCATCCCCTTGTCCACTTTTTTTCAAACACCACCACCATCTCCTCCTGATTTTTCTTAGAATCCCCTCCCTTCAAAATACCAGGGTCTCTTTATTCAAATTATATATCCTACAAGCAAAAAGGGCTAAAATATCAGCTCTTCCTGTATCTTCTCTGCTCCCCGGCGGCCTCAGTGCTCCTTTTCTTTGATGAGAGCTACCCCTCTATAAGATCCAGTAGGAAAGTTTATAGCTTACCTATGGGGAATTGAAACTAACAATTTAAAATGTTCCTACTAAGTTACAGTGCTCTTCCCCGGGTTTAAATCCCACATAGTTCAGATAAAACTTGCTTCGTTTTCATTTCGCACCTTACCGAATTTATGTTTAAATCCCACATAGTTCAGATAAAACTCCTCATTGTATTCACTACGAATTTCCCATGTTAATCTGTTTAAATCCCACATAGTTCAGATAAAACCAAATATAATTATCCTTCAGGCTGAAAGTTTAAAATTGTTTAAATCCCACATAGTTCAGATAAAACGCTAAAAGATTTGTTAGAGGAGTTAGACACTGGAG
>JAKPIQ010000072.1 GCA_029549715.1 Candidatus Atribacteria bacterium
GGTTAGTATTTGTCTTTTATGTATTTTTGTTTTTATCTTTATGTTTTTCCAGGGGGTTATAGGGGGATCAGTTTCCCCCTATTGTTCTGTCATGCCTGAGCACTTGTATCAGGCATCCACTGAGGGAGGCTTTTCCTCCCTCAGTAGTTCTTTTTCTTTTGTCTTTTATTTTTTTATCTTACGCCGTAGGTGCGCTGGGTTTATTTTCCCAGCGTTGTTTTCCCGATTTTTTCTCATCTATTTTAATTTATCCGTGGTTTTATCTCTACAGTGAGAAAACAAGGTAAGAATATACTGGAGTGTTTAAGTCAAACTTTTCAGCCATCTAAAGTAGGGACTATTTTATTACCTGAAGGACAGGTTGTGTAGTTACAAATAAATACTATTTTTCTTTGAGGCTAGTAAAATGCTATCCCTATAGTGGGGACTTCGGCGGGCCCTCCCCTCAGAGAGAGAGGGGAAGTTTCCCCTCTCTCCTTCCCCGAGCGAGCGATTCCTTCTTAAACTTCCTCTCTCTTATCCTTCAATGACTTTACGCAGGCGGTCATGGAGATTAATGAGATTGAAAGCTCTAAAATATTTGTCCATAGCTCGTTCCACCTGTAAAAGAACCATCTCTTCTCCCTGGTAGCCATTCCGCTCCAGGTTACGATACAGAAGAGAGCGGCTGGCCACTACCGGAGGACGAGCCCAGATGTAGCGACAGCCAGTTCTTATTAGCCACTCCCGGCGAGGGAGAGGAAGCTCATACAAGTCTTTACCTTGCTCCTCTCCTTTTAACCACTTCTGCCAGCGTCCACTCTGGTATACTTCTTGTTCCAGAACCTGAACAATCGAAGAAGAGCGAGCGATAAGTCTCTCTTCTTTCAATTTATCTTCTAGACCAGCCAGTTGAACCAGAGCATTATATTCCTCTTCGGTAAATTCTGGACCTACATTGGCTGCCCCCATCCCCGAGAGGGGATAGTCCTGGGGGTTTTCTACATAATCGGTATAATGCCCTTTGATAAAAGAGCCATACTGGGCCGCTTTTTCGGCCAGTGCTCGCGCTACTTGCGGGTCAAAAGTGGTAGTATGGAGATCTGTTCCCACCTTACCCACCACAAGTACTGGCCAGGCCTCCCCTATCCCTTCTTTTTCTAAGCCTTCCCGTAAAAGGGAAAGAAAACGGTCAAATACTTCCAGGTTTGCTAACCCTCCATGGACTTCTTCTGTCCCCACCTCATACCCCAGAGGCCCAATCCCCTTTTTACGACGATAGTTTTCAGCATGCTTAATCAACTCTATGGTTCTCTCGACTACCCACTCTATGGGAATAGTCTCTCCTGGGGGGATAGTTTTGTCCACGGTGGGGTCAATATGCAAGAAATCATATCCGGCATCTATTACTGCCTCCAAAGATCTCTTAACCGCATTCATCGTCTGCTCAAAACTCCAATTTTCTATACTGTGCTGGTCCTTAAGCCACGGCCCTCCGTGGTCAAGAGCAACGATGATCAGTCCATCATAACCTAGGGCTTCTGCTTCCATTTTCACCGTTTCTACAAACTCAGAGGGGGTGAGGCCGGTGTA
>JAKPIQ010000098.1 GCA_029549715.1 Candidatus Atribacteria bacterium
ACAGTATAAAGGTGTGGTGCCTGGGAAATGAAATGGATGGTCCCTGGCAGATTGGCCACAAAACAGCAAAGGAATATGCTCGTTTAGCTGAAGAAACAGCTAAAGTTATGAAAATAGTAGACCCGGGCATTGAGCTGGTGGCCTGTGGAAGTTCCAACTGGCATATGCCCACCTTTGGAGTATGGGAAGCCACCGTTCTTGAGCACACCTATGATTATGTAGAATATGTATCTCTACATACTTACTATAACAATCTGGAAGATGATATTGAAAACTTTCTGGCTAAATCCCTGGATATGGATTCCTATATAAAATCAACTATAGCGATTTGTGATTATATAAAAGGCTGCAAAAAAAGCAATAAAACTATAGATATTTCTTTCGATGAATGGAATGTGTGGTTCCATTCCCAAGAACAAGATAAGAAAGTAGAACCCTGGACGATTGCTCCTCCTCTTTTAGAAGATATTTATACCTTTGAAGATGCACTGCTCGTAGGATTAATGTTGATAACTCTCCTAAGGCATGCTGATAGAGTAAAGATAGCCTGTTTAGCTCAATTGGTGAATGTTATCGCTCCTATTATGACCAGGCAAGGTGGGGGAGCGTGGAGACAAACTATCTTTTATCCTTTTATGCATGCTTCAAATTATGGAAGAGGGGGGATAGTTTTACAACCCATTATATCGACCGATACTTATGATACAAAAGACTTTAACGCTGTTCCCTATCTTGATGCTGTTCCCGTCTTTGACGATGAAAAAGATGAGATAACCATATTTGCTGTTAATAGAGCGCAGAGCAAAATGAGCTTGGAGTGCGAGTTAAGAGGATTTGAAGGATATGCGGTTCTTGAACATATAGTTCTGGAAAATAGCGACCTTAAAGCAGTTAATACCGAAACAAGTCCTTTTAATGTTAAACCTCATGATGGAGGAGGAGCCCGCATTGAGAGAGAAAAAGTCAGCGCTGAGCTTTCTCCGCTATCCTGGAATGTCATCAGGTTAGAGAAAAGGTGATAGGTTAATTAAAAGTAATTCAAAAGGGATATGGTTAGCCGCGAAAAGGTGGTGTGTTTTTCTCTACAATTATAATGGTTCTTAAAAACAATCTTAACCTGGAGAGCGGCTTCGAGAACCTTAGGGTATTTTATAGTATCCTGCAAAATCTGCTGAGTCGCTCAAGACTTGAAAACTAGTTACAGGGGGTAAAAAATTCGGAATCTCCCCCACTGAGGGATGCTTTTTCTTCCTCACTTTTTCCCCTCAGTGGTTTTTGTTTTTGATCTCTTGTGTCTTTGTATTTTTGGGAGTTATGGGGGGGTCCTTCTTCCCCCTTATAGCCTGTCGCGGGCTGTTGGTGCTCGTGATGGCGGTTAGTTATGGTGGATTTTGCGGTTAACTATAAATTCCTGATATAATGAATCCTGGGACAGTTCTTTTGCGGAGTAAGAGGTTTATACTGGAAAGCCTGGAAAAGAATTATTCTAAGAAAATTCTGGAAGACTTTTGATATAAGTTAACCGGGGAAAGTTGAAATATGAGCAAAAAGCAGAGTCGGGTACATTACCATTTAGATAGTGGTGGAATCAAAACCCTCCCCATGGAAGAGATTAAAATGATATTACGAGCGGCAGATGATTTAATCACTGTAGGCGGTAGAAGTTCGTTGGCTAAGGTTTTGAAGGGCTCTCGAGATAAAAAAATATTAGCCTACGAGCTAGATAAAAATCCGGCATATGGCTTCTATCGAGATTTGACTGTATCGGAAATTACCAATCGAGTAGACTGGATGATTCAGCAGGGCTATCTTCAACTGGAATATTTTGGCCGGCTTCCTCTCCTGGTGTATACCGATAAGGGCTGGGCAATAGAGCGGGAGACCTATGCGGAGGAACTCATGCAAAAACTTAAAAAATGTATGGAAGAAAGAGACTATACTTTTGTAACTGAACTCAAAGATCGGAACCGAGAAATGATTCTCCTGCTGCTTCAGAAAATTCAGAAGACGAACAATGCCCGCTTCATCCCTCTCCTAAAGGCTTGGCAGGAGATCGAATATAAAAAAGTACAGTCTGCCATTCAGGAGGTTATCGATTATTTAGTCCAGGAGGGAAGAATTTATTAGTTACGCTACCGCTGGTACACTTCGTATTGCCTCATAGAAGAGCTCGAATGATTTAGAAAACTCCCTGATACTCCTCTTAGTGAAAAAAATGGAGGGTAAAACGTAGATAAGTTTACAGGGTACCGGAAGAGAGGAGAGGCGAAGCAGGTTTTGAAGATTGAGTACTGGTTAAATTTCCAGTCATTTGCATAAAATCAAAAGACAAGGGAAAGTTGTTTATTATTATAGGCTCCGGAAAAAATCCTCTAACCGCGTCAGAACCTCAATTCTATTCCGTGAAGTATATCTTTTATGTTGGCCCCTTCGTTTGTGTAGTTTTGGGTTTCCTTCTGCTTTGCCAGGTTAGCCCGGCTCAATTCCCCTCGAGGGAAAGCTTTGATTTACTGAGACAGGAGGTTAAGTCGAGGTTCTTTTGTGGTAAAATGGCAAGAGGGCAAGGTATGGCTGTGTTTAAAGAAATTGAGCGGAAAGGATGAGGAACTTGAAGATAGGGATTGGTTCGGACCATGCCGGTTTTGCATTTAAGGAAGCTATAAAAGGAAAATTGCAAGCAGAAGGACATGAGGTAATTGATGTAGGTACTCAAGATGAACGTCCGGTAGCCACTGCTCCCTATGCTCAAGCAGTGGCGGAGGGATTGTTAGATGGCAAATTTGAGCGGGGTATTCTCATCTGTGGAACTGGAGGAGGAATGTCAGTTTCTGCTAATCGCTACCCCGGTATTCGAGCGGTACTTTGCTTCAGTCCCTTCACCGCCGAGGCGGCTCGTAGCCATAACGATGCCAATATTTTGGTTTTAGGATCTCGTACTATCTCCCTCGTGCAAGCTCTGGAGTTGGTAGATATTTTTCTTTCTACCCCTTTTGCCGGGGGAAAATATGCTGAAAGACTTAAATATTTGGAAGCAATTGAAAGAAAGGTAGGAGAGATTGTACAAGAACAATCTTCAGGTGGGAAGAACTGAGCTTGGTGTTTTTCTCAAAATCTTCTAGAAGTCGGTTTGAGAGGTCTCCTTATATTTCCTCATGGAAGAAAACAAAAGATGATTGGCTTCTTTGTTTCTGTTTTTCCTTTATGAGTGTCTTTTTCTGGATGTTTAGAATGTGGAAGAGAAGGTGGTATTTCCCTGACAGATATTAAAATTTTAAAAGGAAAAGATTGACATAGTCTGCAACTGTGATTGATTGACAGGGTTTTTTTACTCTTATATAATAAAGGAGCTTTGGGGCGTAGCCAAGCGGTAAGGCAAGGGACTTTGGATCCCTCACTCGGAGGTTCGAATCCTCCCGCCCCAGCCATTTTTCCCCTTCCATTTCCTTTGCTGAAAAGCAAATTGGCTCTGTTAGAAATGAGATTAATTTGGGTTTTTCTTAGAGAGGTAAAAAATAGAGGTAACAAACTGTTATAGCTCTCCTGCCAGGTGCAGCTCTACACCCCTCTTTTGGGTTTAAGACAAGATGCAAATATTGGAAGGTTGATTAAGAGTGGAAATTTGATAAAATAAGCAATGGTTCCACAAATCAAGTGTGACTTTGGGTCACGTTCTGGTGTGGTGAAAAATATGGATCTTTCTCGATGGGGTTTGATAGTTTTAGCTGCGGGTGAAGGTAAGAGAATGCGCTCTTCCATTCCTAAGGTGCTTCTACCTGCTTGGGGTAAGCCTATTATACAATATTTGCTGGAAGAGATTGAGTGGAAAGAGTTTGGACAAAGATTCCTGGTGGTTTCTCCTTCTATGGAAGATTTGATGCAAAATAATTTTGGCCAGGAGATGACCATAGTAGTTCAAAGAGAGCCTAAAGGCACTGCCCATGCTGCGAGTACTGTTTTTCCCTTAATTCAAGAGGGTATTGACTGGTTTTTAGTGCTTTATGCTGATATGCCTCTTCTTCGGGGAGAGACTATTTTTTCTTTTCTCTCTCAAGCGGAGGAAAAGCATTCCCCTCTTTCTTTTTTAACCTCTATTGCTCCTCGTCCTGCTGGTTTTGGACGGGTGGTGCGAGATGAAAAAGGAGAACCTCTGGGGATTGTAGAGGAGAAAGATTGCTCTCCTCAAGAGAAAAAAATATCCGAAGTGTGTTTGGGGGTTTTTGCCTTCCAGCGGGAGCCCTTTCGAGAAATTATCTCCGTGATTGATAACCGTAATGCTCAAAAGGAATATTATTTAACTGATGCAGTTCGAGTGGCTCGAGAAAGAGGCTACAGGCCAGAGGCTTTTGTGGTGGAGTGGGATGAACAATTTTTGAATGTTAATACCCCCGCTGATTTTAGTAAGGCTATTTTAATATTAAAAGAAAGAAAAATTGCTTCCCTGTGGGATGAGGGAGTAAAAATATTAGACCCCTCTACTACCTATGTTGATTGGGATGTAGTTATGGAAGAGGATGTATGGTTATATCCCGGGGTAGTGATAGAAGGGAAAAGCGTGATCGCAAAAGGAGCGCGAATCGGGCCCTTTTCTCGAGTATCAGAAAGCAGGGTAGGAAGGAATAGCTCTGTAGAGTATAGTGTGGTGGAAGAATCTTTTATAGGAGAAGAGGTGAAAGTTGGCCCTTTTTCTCATTTGCGTCCGGGCACGAAGCTGGAGCGGGGGGTAAAGGTGGGAAATTTCGTAGAGGTGAAAAATTCTCAGGTTGGAGAAGAAACTAAAGCTTTACATTTGAGTTATTTAGGAGATGCACAAATAGGTAAAAAAGTAAACATTGGGGCAGGAACTATAACTTGTAACTATGACGGGGTGAAGAAAAACCCCACCTTTATAGAAGATGAAGTTTTCATAGGAAGCAATAATTCCCTGGTAGCGCCGGTGAGTATTGGAAGAGGTGCTTATACAGCAGCCGGCTCTACCATAACTCAAGATGTTCCCCCCTATTCTCTGGGAATAGGAAGGGCTAGGCAGAAAAACATTGAGGATTGGGCAAAAAGAAAAATACGGAGGAATAAAGACTAAATGTTTACCAGCCGGGACTTTTCCCGTCACCTAAAGGTTTTTTCTGGTACGGCTAACTCGCTTTTAGCTCAGGAAGTATGCTGGTATCTTGATATTCCTTTAGGAAAAGCAGATGTGGGACGTTTTCCCAACGGAGAAATAAGAGTGCAAATTGAAGAAAGTGTACGAGGTTGTGATGTTTTTGTCATACAACCCACCTCTCCTCCAGCTAATGACCATCTGATGGAACTTTTAATAATGATTGACGCTCTACATCGCGCCTCGGCGGAGAGAGTTACGGCGGTTATTCCCTTTTATGGTTACTGTAAACAGGACCGCAAAACTAAAGGTCGGGAGCCAATTTCTGCAAAACTGGTAGCCAATCTCTTAGTTGTTGCCGGCGCAGACCGGGTTTTGACCATGGATCTGCATGCCGGACAAATTCAAGGTTTCTTTGATATACCGGTAGATAATTTAGCTGCCCAGTCTCTCCTGGCTCGCTATTTTCTATCCCGAGGGTGGAAAGAAGTAGTAGTGGTCAGTCCTGATGTGGGAGGAGCAGCTCGAGCTCGGGCTTTTGCCAATCAACTGGGAGCAGATTTAGCAATTATTGATAAGCATCGACCCAGTTATTCTCAAGTGATGGTGATGAACGTGGTAGGAGAAGTGAAAGATAAAAGAGTAATTATCGTTGATGACCTTATTGATACTGCTGGAACTCTGGTGGAAGGAGCAGAGGCACTATATAGGCGAGGAGCAAAAGAAATTTATGCTTGTGCTACTCATCCGGTTTTTAGCGGGCCGGCTTTTACCAGAATTGAGAATTCTTGTCTTCAGGAAGTGGTGGTCACCAATACTATTAAAGTAGACCAGGAGGGGCTTTCTCAACAGGGAGCAAATAAAATAAAGGTACTTTCTGTAGCTCCTGTTTTTGCCGAAGCAATTAAAAGAATTCACGGTGAATCATCAGTTAGTGATCTTTTTATATGAAAAAGTGAGGTAGAAATGAAATGGTAGAAAAAGGTAACGTTACTATTAACTTAGAAAGAAGAGAGGAAAAGGGCAAAGGAAAAAGCCGTAAGTTGAGAAGAGAAGGGTGGATACCGGCTGTCTTATATTCTCGAGAGAGTAAAGATGGAAAAGCAGAATTGGTGAAGGTGAGGGAGAAAGACCTAAAGCGCGTTTTACAGATGCCAGGCATCACTCACCACATGCTGGATCTGTCTTTAGAGGGAGAAACGAGAAAGGGAATTATCCGCGATTTGCAAAAGAATCCCATAAAAGAAGAGATCTGGCATGTAGATTTTTATGAAGTGCAAACTGGTCAAAGAATAACTCTTTCGCTACCCGTGAGGATAAAAGGAGAAGCAAAAGGGATAGAAACTGGCGGGACTTTGCAATTGGTAACTCAAGAATTGGAAGTAGAGTGTCCCAGTGGTGCTATACCTGAAGGTATTGAAGTGGATGTTAGCGAGTTAGAAATTGGAGATACTGTTCGAGTTGGAGATTTAAAAGTTCCTCAAGATGTTACAGTACTGGAAGACCCAGATGAAGTAATAGTAGTAATTATTCCTCCTCGAGTCGAAGTGATAGAGGAAGAGATAGAAGAAGAGCTTGAGGAAGAAGTGGAAGAGCCTCAAGTAATAGGAAGAGGTAAAGCTGAAGAAGAGGAAGCTGAAGAAGAGGAAAAAGAAGAATAATAGTTGGTATATCTTATAGTAGGATTGGGTAATCCAGGAGAGAAATACTCGCTCACCCGGCATAATGTGGGCTTTCGGGTGGTAGACCGTTTTTCTCACCAATATGGGTTGACATGGAGAAATAGTAGCCACCTGAGTTGGGCAAAAGGAAAAGTTAAAGGAAAGCAAGTTTATCTGTTAAAGCCCCTTACCTATATGAACCAGAGTGGAGAGGGACTTCTTTATTTTCCTCGATTTCATCTTTTTTGTGAAGGGACCTTGATTGTAGTCCACGATGAGATGGATTTTCCTCCTGGAGTGGTGCGAATTAAAAAAGGAGGAGGCAGTGCTGGACATCGAGGATTGGATTCTGTGATAGAAACCTTAAAAAGGGATGATTTTTTACGTATTCGAGTGGGAATAGGTAAACCCCTTTCTCGAGAGAAAGCCATAGATTACGTTCTGGGAATCCCGGAAGGAGAAGAGAAGATCCTCTTAGACGAGGGAGAGGAGAAAGCCGTTTCTGCTCTTTCCTCTATCTTAGAGGAGGGATGGGAGAGAACTATGAGTAGATACAATGCACGAGAAAGTTGAGGTGGAAAAATGGAAAAAGAGAAGTTAGCTGAAGCTTTCTCCTTGGTGCTCCAGCCCAGCGCTATTGCAGTACTTTTATATCTTGTGGTGAGCTTCAGTTTTGCAACAGGCTGGCAAGCCTGGCTTTTCTTCTTAATTGGTTTGGTGTTTATGGGTTTATTGCCCATATGGCTAATGTTTTTTTTAACTAAAAAGGGGAAGATATCTGACCCTGATTTGTCCAATAGAGAAGAGAGATTTTTCCCTTACTTAATGGTCTGTGGCTTTTATTTCCTAGCTCTAGTTATCTTTCTTCTTACTTCTGCACCTTTGCCTCTTGTGGCCATCACCTGTTGCTATCTGGGAGTAACTTTGGTGGGAGCAATTGTCTCTCTTTTTTGGAAGATTAGCCTTCATTTGGCCGGTATTGCCGGCCCTGTTACTGCTTTGGTCATGATTATTAGCCCTTACTGGGCGTTTCTTTATCTTTTGCTTTTACCTTTGGGTTGGGCGAGAATTTATTTAGGAAAGCACAACGTATATCAGGTAGTGGCTGGAAGTGTGATGTCTATAGTTATTACTTTTATAATTGTATCAATCATAATTTAAGGAGAAGAGAATGGATGAAAATTTAGCTAAAGAAGCAGCTTCTTTTATGGTGGAGCATCAACCCTGGTTGGTGCTTACCGGAGCAGGAATATCTACAGAAAGCGGCATTCCCGATTTTAGAAGCCCGGGCAGTGGTCTGTGGGAAAACTATGACCCTATGGAGATTTTATCTACCGGCATTCTTTTTAATCGCCCTCATGTTTTTTATCAGGAAGGCCTTCCGGTTCTTATGAAGTTTGAAGAAGCCCAGCCTAATAGAGCTCACTACATTTTGGCTGAGTGGGAAAAGAGGGGTTTAGTAAAGGCGGTAGTTACTCAAAACATAGATAGCTTGCACTACAAGGCCGGTTCTCAAAAGGTATTAGAGATTCACGGTCACCTTCGCTCTGGTCATTGCCTTAAATGTAAGACTTCTTTTCCTATGAAAGCCATAAAAGAAAAAGTAGATGAAGGAGATATACCACCCCATTGCCACTGTGGTGGCATTATCCGCCCCGATGTGGTGTTGTTTGGAGATATGTTGCCTCCTTGTTTTGAAGAAGCGGCAGAGCTGGCTCGTCGTTATCCTCTTTTGGTTATTGGCTCCAGCTTGCAGGTTTCTCCGGCCAACTTTCTCCCTTCTTATAGTCCTTACCTTATCATAGTTAACCTGGAGCCCACTCCCTTTGACCACCGGGCTCGTTTTGTTTTGCGGGGAAAAGCCAGTGAGATTCTGGAGAGACTTGATGAGGCTATGAAAAATTCAGGAAGCTGAGGAGAACTTATTAGTTTTTCGGTGGTGGGAAAGCAGTCCTTTTAAAACACCGGCCACTGGTATAGCGATGATTATCCCCAACGCCCCATAAAGCTTTCCCCCCACCGCAAGAGCGAAAAGGACAGTCAAAGGATGAAGACCAGTTTCTTTACCCAGGAGCTGGGGTGATATAAATATTCCTTCTGCAAAATTGATACCTCCAAAAAGAAGTGCTACTCCTAAAACCAGCCATGGTGATTTGGTGGCTGCCAAAATAATAGCTGGTATAGCACCAATTACTGGGCCCAGGTAAGGAATTATGTCTATGATTCCAGCAATTACTCCTATAGCCAGAGCAAAATCTATTTTCATCAGGGCCAAGCCAACGCTGGCGCAGGTTCCTACAAAAAGGGCAATCAGAGCTCTCCCTCTTATGAATCCTCCTAAAACTTGGTCAATTTCCCGAAGTAAGGCTACGTATTCCCTTCGTCGAGCAGGGGGAAACAATCTTACTAAAGAGCGGCGGATTTTAGTAGCATCAGCCATAAAAAAGTAAAGGGCTACGGGGGTCATGATGAAACCTAAAAAGATAATATTGGCCAGAATAGATACTAAGTTAGGAATGCTGCTAATTATATGGGTCAGGTAATTTTGGAGGTTAATAGAAATACTGGTTAGAAAACTTTCTACAGTCTGAGAGATATTTGAATCTGGGTAGCGTTCGTCCAGTTTCTCTACTCCTTCGATTATTTTCTCAATCAGAGTTTCTGAGTATTGGGACCACTGAGAGGTTAAAGTTCTTAATTGAGAAGTTACTTCGGGGACCAAAAAGATAAAAAGGGCTGAGAAAAATATCAATATCCCTACAAATACTATGACCACTGAAATTCTCCAGGAGAGCCCTCGAGAATTTAAGAATTGAACAACAGGAGAAAGGGCGTAAGCTAAAAGTCCCCCTAAGGCAAAGGGTATTAAAACATCTCTTAATAGGTAGGTGAGATAAAGAGCAATGATGATGAGAACCAGGCGATAGAAATTTTTTATTATTTTTTCCTCTTCTGAGGTATTCATTTTCCCTTTCCTGTTTTATGTGGTAATATTATTGTAAACGCATAAGAGGATATTTCCAAGAGGGAAAATAAAAAGTTTACAAAATGGATGAAGAGGTAATATTAGAAACGCAAAAAATCACCGCTTTAATTCCCACTCACAACGAGGCTCCCAGGTTACCTGGAGTACTGGAGGCAGTCTGTAAGGTCAAGTGGATAGATAAAATAGTGGTAATCGATAGTTACTCCCAGGATGGGACTGCGGATGTAGCTCGTCGTTTCCCGGTAGAGGTTATCTCTTTGAATAGCGATAAGGGGAAGGGAGCGGCTTTGGCAGAAGGGATCCGGCGAGAGAAAGACAGTGACATTTATATCTTTTTAGATGCTGATTTGATTGGTTTGAAGGAAGGACATCTTCTGGCACTGGTTAAACCTTTGATAGAAGATCCCTCTTTAGCCATGACTATTGGTGTTTTTAAGGAGGGCCGAAAATTGGGCGACCTGGCTCAAAAGCTTTTTCCTATTCTCAACGGAATGCGAGGGGTGCGGGGAGAGTGGGTGAGAAATTTACCTGATTTTTCCTGGACTCGTTTTGGAGTGGAGACTTTTCTGACTAGAGTTGCCCGAGAAACTAAGGTAAGTGTAGAGTTCCCGGCGCTCTCTGGTTTAGCCCACTATCACAAAGAGGAGAAGTATGGTTTCTTTTTGGGGCTTTATCATCGGATTAAAATGTATAAAGAAATAGTGCAGACTCTTTTTCTTTATAAGAAGCGAATAGAAAATTGGCCTAAGCTGGTGGGGGAGGAAGAAAGACACGGTGCCATGGTGTAACATAGAAGCGAATTTTATGGGTTATATTTTTCACTGTGGTCGCTTCATATGGTTTTTCCTTCATCAACCGAAATGAAAAAAACTTACGACTTAACTCTTACCCTTACTTCCCATATCCCGGTTTTTCCCGGTCAACCTCCTCTTTCTTTTTTACCCTGGAGTAATTTGAAAGTTCATGGCAATGCCACCAATGCATTTTTTATGGTAGAACATACCGGAACTCATCTCGATGCTCCTGCTCACTTTATTGAAGGAGGAAAAACGGTGGAAGAGATACCCCTGGAGCGTTTTTGGGGAGAGGCTCTGGTT
>JAKPIQ010000099.1 GCA_029549715.1 Candidatus Atribacteria bacterium
AGAATCGCAAGTGTCCGCTTGGCTGGAAAGTTTGGGTTTTACCTCCTGAGTAGAAAATGCTCACTATACCGCGACCTTACAGAGTCTTCAAATACCGGGCAGCATCTGCTCACCCACCTTTATACTGAGGGACGCTTTTCCCTCGATAGCTTTTGCAGAATACTATCATTATAGGCCCGGGTTTACTGGTAAAATAGTAATGAAAGCCAATTCTTAGGAGGTAGATAAGATGCAACTTAAAAGTCGCCAAGAAGTTACTCAATTTTTAGAAAAGAGTAAAATTATTGCCATCATCAGAGCCCAGGAAGCACAATCGCTCACCGAAGCCGCAACTGCACTTCGAGAGGGAGGGATAAACTGCGTCGAGGTTACCATGACTACCCCCGGGGCGCTAAATACCTTAGAAGAAGTAAGCAATAAAGTGGAAGGAGTGCTTCTGGGGGCCGGGACAGTTCTTGACCCAGAGACCGCGCGATTGTGCATTTTAAGCGGGGCTCGATTTTTAGTTACTCCATCTCTCAATTTTTCGGTAATTGAAATGGCTCATCGCTACGATATTCCCATAATCCCGGGAGCCTTGACTCCCACTGAAATTCTTGCCGCCTGGGAAAGAGGTGCAGATATGGTTAAGGTATTTCCAGCCGGAAGCTTGGGCCCGGCCTATATCAAAGATTTAAAAGGACCTTTCCCTCAGATTAAGCTCTGCCCCACCGGAGGAGTTAACCTGGATAATCTTTCTTCTTTCTTAAAAGCAGGGGCCAGCTGTGTGGGAGTGGGAGGAGCACTGGTTAAGAATGAGTTTCTCCAGGAGAAAAAATGGGAAGAATTGAAAGAACTGGCCAAGCAATTCCAGAAAGTAGCTCAAAATAGCTAATCGGCCCACAAACCGATTTTCTCCTGGCGTGCTTCTCTTTCCAGTTGTAAGAAACGCTCAGTATACTTTACATTAGGAGGGAAGGTGGCCACCCGGGCATAACCGTTGGCCACCAACCATTCATTAACCATTAAATCATCCACATAAACGTAGGCCAAAATTCGCCCGTACCGGTCTCTCTCTTCTACATCCAGCTCCAGTCGCACTCTTTTCCCTTCCACCATCCGACGATTAGCCTCATAAGCCTCCCGGGCATAACGCTCTACTTCTTTTTGGGGATGGTGAAGTTCGGGAGTGTCTATTCCGATATAGCGCACTTTTTCTCCGTTAGATAGCTCTATGGTATCTCCATCTATAACTCTTACTACCAGATAAGTCCCTTCTTCTTCACTTTGAAAATAGAAGAAGAGAAAAAGGATAATTATTAAATAATATAGCCACCTATTCGAAGGAGAGGTAGCGCTGCGCCGATTTTTACTCATACCACTCGATACAGAGGTTCTTCTCCCTGTAGAACTCGGATGACATTCAAAGCAGCAATTTTCCCCATTTTTATATTGGCTTCTCTGGTATGAGCCGCAACATGAGGAGTAACAATAACGTTGGGAAGAGAAAGAAGAGGGCTCTCAAAAGGAGGCTCAAAACTCAACACATCTAAAGCTGCCCCTTTAATTCTTTTTTCCCGCAAGAATTGATGAAGAGCCTCTTCATCCACCAACCCTCCCCGAGCGGTATTTATGAGAAAAGCCTCCTCCTTCATCAAAGATAATAACTCCTCTCCTACCATTTTTTCGGTATCTTCGGTTAAGGGAACATGAAGGCTAACAAAGTCTGCCCTTTTAAATAAATTTTCTAAAGAAACCGAAGTGAATTCTTTATCCTCTACCACAGGGTCATAATAAATCACCTTCATTCCAAAACTCCGACCTCTTTTCCCCACTTCCCGGCCGATACGCCCCAAACCTACTATACCTAAAACTTTATCCTCTAACTCTATCCCCAGAAAAGGAGAACTCCAGATTTTATTTTTTACCTGCTCTAAAAGGAGAGATAACCCCCGAGCACAAGCCAGAATTAAAAGAAAGGCCATATCTGCTACCGACTGGGAATTGGTGCCCGGAGCATTGGCCACCACCACTGCGTGTCTTTTAGCTGCCTCTAAATCGATATTATCTACTCCCACACCGTGTTTGGAAACTACCCGGAGGTTGGAACAGCGAGAAAATACCACTTCTCCTATTCGGTCCACCCCTACAATCACTGCTTCTGCATCCCCAATGAGCTCTGCTACCTTCTCCTCTTTTTCGGGAGTAGGGTTTTTCTTAAATACTACCTCTAAACCAGCCTCGCTCAATAATTCTCGAGGCTCTCGTGAGCCTTGAGAAAAAGAACGAGATAACACTACTACCTTACTCATTTTTCTTCCTCCCTGAAGTTAACTTGCACTGGACCTCTCCCCTCTCCTGCTTCAAAATAATCTCGGCGGGAAAATCCCAGAATTCGAGCAAAGATATTAGCGGGGAATTTTTCTATGGCGGTATTATATTTATAAACTGTATCGTTGTAGAATTGACGAGCGTAAGCAATTTTATCTTCCGTATCAGCAAGTTCTTTTTGCAAACTCTGGAAATTCTCATTAGCCTGCAAAGCAGGATAAGCCTCTACTACAGCAAATAATTGTCTCAAAGCCCGGGTTATACCTTCTTCTGCTTCTCCTCGCTCCTGCGGAGTTTGAGCTCCCAGAGCCATTTGACGAGCACGAGTGACATTTTCCAGCACCTCTCTCTCATGAGCAGCATATCCCTTGACCGTTTCTACCAGGTTAGGAATGAGGTCATAACGTCGGCGGAGCTGCACTTCTACTTGAGACCAGCTGTTATCTACCCGGTTTTTGTAGACCACCAGACGATTGTAAAGAACAATGAGATAAATTGCCAAAACTACAATTATTAGTAAAATGATCCAGACCATCTACGTTCCTCCTTTCAACCTGCTCGGGAGCTTCCCCCTCCCCCACCCCCACCTCCACCGTGAGAAAATCCCCCTCCCCGGGAAGTAGAGGTAGAAACTGCCTG
>JAKPIQ010000112.1 GCA_029549715.1 Candidatus Atribacteria bacterium
ACCCGGGCACTCCCTCCCTCCAGGGGAGGGAGAAAAAAAGAAGAAGCCCTTCTGTGTATCCGTCATTCCTGAATGTCCCTATCAGGAATCTAAATAAGGGAAGAGGAAATCTCTATGGCTCCCTTTCTTTTCCATCATTCCTGAACTCTTTTCCCCTCTCCCTCGATTCTTTTTTTCTTTCCCTCTCCCTTGACGGGAGAGGGTTAGGGTGAGGGTGGCTTTTCCCCGAAAAATCTCCTTGCTGAAAAAATCCCCTCCCTTTCCCACCCTGCCAAATCGCTGATTTGGCAGGGAACCCGGGCACTCCCTCCCTCCAGGGGAGGGAGAAAAAAAGAAGAAGCCCTTCTGTGTGTCCGTCATTCCTGAATGTCTCTATCAGGAATCCAAATCAGAGGAGAAAAACCTACGGAGGGAAAAGACCTCCCTGTTTTCATTGTTCTGGTGCTGCAAAGCATAATGAGGGTCTATCCTTTTAGACCATAAAGAGTTCTTCAGCAATTTGGGCTACCAGAGAATTATCATAATCGGCGCCCAATTCCCAGAACATCGCTCCTCCCAACCCCCGTTCTTTTACATAATTTAACTTTTCCCTAATACCCCGGGGCTCAATATAGCTCAAAACAAATTGTTTTTGCCCCTCAATTTCAGTTGCTATATATGCCATTCTGGCGCCTCTATCCCATTCTTTAGTGAACCCATTTTTGTCTTCTAATAAGTCTTGTACTTTTTTCAATGGAGGCTCCTGAGAATCATACCAGCCTGCTGCTTTCAGCTTCTTTTCTATTTCCCTCCACCGGGGGCTTTCCCGAACTACCTGAGGTATAGGCGCAGCCAAGGCAAATCCCAGATTAATTATCCGCTGGACATCCATGGGAGAGATAATTTTCTACCGCTTTGCTAACCCAGTATCCTTCTATCTCGTCCCGGGGAGGCCAATCTTCGGGCCAATACAGGGCAGACCCAAAGTAATTGGAACCAAACTGAAAATCATAGGTCATTAGGTTTATATAGTCTAAAATGGGGATTATTTTATCAAACTCCGTCCACCTACCATCATCGGGGCGGGTTGACGAGCCGGTAAACTCTACCATAGCCGCACCTGCTATCGATAGTATTTTATCCTCTCCTATGGCCTCTCTTACTTCCTGCAATAATAGAGTAAAGTTCTGTTTGTCCTCAGGCCTGGCTTTTATAATCCCTCCTCCTCCGTCTACCGGGTATTCCCAATCCAGGTCAATTCCCTGTAAGCCAAACTGGTCTATAATTTCTCTGCCGGATCGGGCAAATCTTTTTCTTCCTTCTTCAGTTGCCGCTGCGTCTGAAAACCCTCTCGCTCCCCATCCCCCAACCGATAATAATATCTTGAGGTCTGGATTTTGCGCTTTTAGCTCATCCACTTGTGATAGAATTTCTGCCCCTGCAGGCGGTAAGTAAATGGTATGCTGCTTCCCGGGGCCAAAATCTGCAGGTACCGCGACGGGAGCGTTTTCTGGCCCAATTTCTTTATACTCTTCGTTGTAAATTAATCCAAATGCTATATTTAAATGAGTAACTCTGGTGACATCAATTCCGGCGAGGTTACCGCCTCTGGAAAATAAATATCCCACATTTCGGTATTTCTTTTTCCCAGAAACCGTAGTTGACATCCCACTACACCACCCGGTTAGCTGATGATTTTCACCACTCCTTCTTTTCGAGGAGGGCGATACAGGGGTTCTTTGGCCTGATATCCAAACACCGCTGCGGCATAGGGAACATATTCATCAGACACTCCCCATTCTTTCTTTAAGGCTTTCCCCTCTTCAAAGAGGAATAAATCTTTAACTACTGCATGTATCCAGTTTGAGCCTATCCCCAAAGATGCAGCAGCAATCATCATGTTACCCATAGCCAGGGTGCAATCGTGAATGGTAGTAGATGAACCGTCTTGCCCGAAAACAATAATGAGCGTGGGAGCCGTCTCTAGAAGATGAGGTCTTCTTCCTCCTCCGGGGGGAGCAGGCATGTTTTTCTGGAGAATTTCTTTGATTTTTATCAGCTCATCTTTGTTTTGTATTACCACAAAAAGCCAGGGCTGCCTGTTCATGCCCGAGGGAGCATACCTGCCAGCCAGAAGAATCATTTCTAACTCTTCAGCTTTTATTTGCTCGGGCCGGTACTCTTTTACGCTCCTTCTGCTCAATATCGATTTGATAGTTTCATTCATGAATTTTTACCTCCTCTTGCTACCTTACGCATAACAACTAACTCGCCCCAAAAAAAACAACAAGAAGCGAACTACAATCATGTTACACAAATTAAAAGCAGAAGGTCAAGTCTACATCCCCACAAAAGTAAATGGTTTTTCATAATTACAAAAATCTAAAGGAGAGACCGCCACAGAATACCGGGATGTTTTTCCCAGTGTTATTTTTTAGCCATTGCATTTTAGTTTGTGCTCTCTTCCACCATGTTCGCAGCGGTAGAGAAAGGAATTACCACATCGCTCTATTCCTCGCAAAAACCAAAAAAGAGGAGCCCTCGTGGAAAGAAGAGAAAACGGAATTTTTACGGTTAACT
>JAKPIQ010000127.1 GCA_029549715.1 Candidatus Atribacteria bacterium
GATGGAGTTTGATAGCAAAGAAACTATAGAACAGAGAAAAAATATGGTGGAGAGGCAACTAATCCTGCGGGGGATAAAGAACCAGCGGGTGATTGAAGCCTTTTTGCGTGTTCCTCGCCATCTGTTTGTTCCTCCTTCTCACAGAGACCTATCTTACCAGGATACTCCTCTTCCCATTGGATATAACCAGACCATTTCTCAACCTTACATCGTGGCTTTGATGGTGGAGCTTTTAAATCCCCAGGAAGGAGATGAGGTTTTAGAAATAGGCACCGGCTCGGGATACCAGACGGCTATTCTCACTGAGTTGGTCAAAGTGGTTTATAGTGTGGAGAGGATTCCCGAGCTCATAAAGCGGGCGGGAGATGTTCTCTCCCAGCTAGGGTATCGTAATGTTATCTTGGTAGAAGGGGATGGAAGTAAGGGGCTACCTCAGTTCTCTCCCTACGATAAAATAATAGTAAGTGCCTGTTCTAAAAAGATTTATCCTGTGTGGGTGGAAGAACTAAAAGAGGGAGGGATAATTGTTTTGCCTTTGGAGGAAGAAAGAGGGCAAAACCTGGTGCGAGGGATAAAGAGGAAGGGAAAATTGGTGTTAGAAGACCACGGAGGCTGTGTTTTTGTACCTTTAGTGGAAGATGAATTATAGTACCCCGCGGAACCTATTAAACTACTAAAACTTTAAAAAGTAAATTAACGTCGGAGGTCAAAAACTTAAAATTACTATGTGCTGAGGGATACTATAATTTTCTTAGTAGTTTTTTGCTTTTTTGTTTGTTGTCTTTTGGGGGTTATGGGGGGGCTACCCCCTCATAGTACTGTATATAGGAGGAATCAAAATGAAAGCTCTGCTCGTGATAGACCTTTTGAATGACTTTGTCCATCCCCAGGGAGCGCTTTTTGTGGGAGAAAGAGCTAAAGAAGTGATAACTTTTTCTCAAGAAATAATTTCTGAATATCGGAAGGAAAATATACCTATCATTTATGTTTGTGATTCTCACCGTCCCGATGATCAGGAATTTACTCTCTTTCCTCCCCATAGCATAGAGGGAAGCTGGGGAGGAAAAGTCACAGAAGCGCTCACTCCTCAAGCCGGTGACTGTATTATCCCCAAAAGAAGATTCAGTGCCTTCTTTGGTACTTCTTTAGACCTTCTTTTGCGGGAGAAAAAAATAGAACAGCTGGAAATAGTAGGAGTATGCACTAATATTTGTGTTCTATACACTTCAGCAGGGGCTCGAATGCTTAATTACCAGGTGGTAGTTCGCGAAAAGGGGGTTACCTCTTTTGATTTAGCGGCTCACGAATGGGCTCTTCGGGAGATGAAAAACACTTTAGGGGTAGAGGTGAAGTAATTGAAAAGAGTGATTCAGAGTGCTATTAATTTGAGCACTTCCTCTCCTTTCCTCGTGGAAAAAATAGTTGAAGAAATTTCCAATCTTTCTGGATTAAAAGTGGCTGATTATTCTTCCGACCCTGACCATAATCGCTCAGTGGTAACTCTCCTGGGAGAAGAAGAAAGTTTAGAAAAAGCTGTGCTTAAGATTGTGGGAATAGCAGAAAGAGAAATAGATATATCCCGGCATCGGGGAGAGCATCCTCGAGTGGGAGCAGTAGATGTGATTCCTTTTACTCCCTGGCGAGGAGTAGATATGGAGGACTGTAAGAAATTAGCCTGGGAGGTGGGAGAAAAAGTAGCCGAGAGATTTGATGTCCCGGTTTATTTTTATGGGGAGGCGGCTCTCCGGGAGGAGCACCGGGACCTTTCCCGCATCCGTCGGGGAGGATATGAGCTCCTGAAGGAAGAGATAGATAAAGTTCCTGAGAGGCATCCGGATCTGGGTCCAGCTAAAATTCACCGCAGCTTAGGAGCGGTGGTCATTGGAGCTCGAGGGCCTCTCGTGGCTTTCAATGTAAACCTGAAAACCCAGGACCTCGATATTGCAAAAGCAATTGCTCGCAAGCTGCGGGGGGAGACAGGGGGATTGCGCTATGTTAAAGCTATCGGGGTTAATTTACAAAGCAAAGGTATGGTTCAAGTTTCTATGAACCTTTTAGATTTTAAGAAAAGCACCATTTATCAGGCTTTTGAGCTGGTGAAACTGGAAGCTAAGCGGTGGGGAGTAGAAGTAAAAGGAGGAGAGATAATCGGGCTTTTGCCTCTCGAGGCTCTGATAGATGTGGCTGGTTTTTATCTGGGAATTCCTGATCTCTCGGTAAAGCAAGTTTTAGAGTACCATTTAGAAGAGTAAAAATTTTTTTGACTTTCTTTGACCAAGCTATTGACAAATTAATTTTCTCTGATTATAATAGGGACCAGAAAATAAATAAAAGAAGGAGGGAAATGAAATGGCTAGAAGATTCTTACCGGCTCGGAGAGAAGAGAGAAGAGTAAGTCCGGGAAGGCAAATGTGGGATCTTTTTGATCTACGAACCGATCTGGATGAGATTTTTGATGAATTGATGGAGTTTCCTTTCTTTACTACCCCTTCTTTAGTTGCTGGTTTTCCACCCGTAGATATAGCAGAAACTGAAAATGAAGTAATAGCTAAGGTAGAAGTTCCGGGGGTAGATCCTAAGGACTTAGAAGTGCATGTTACTGAAGATACTTTAAATATCAAAGGTGAAGTGAGAGACGAGTGGGAAGAGAAAGACGTAGGTTACTACGCTCGTGAACGTTATTATGGAACTTTTGAACGCACTTTGCCTTTACCTGCTAAAGTAAAACAGGATGAGGTTAAGGCTCAATACAAAGATGGTGTTTTGCACATTACTCTTCCCAAAGTTGAACCCAGTAAACCCAAAGCGAAAAAAGTAGAAATAGAAGTGGGTCAATAAAAAAAGCCCGGAGTTTGCTCCGGGCTTTTTTTATTGGTTAGTGGTTAATGTGATGAGCTTGTAGCTGATTACGCTGGAGTGTTTTCCCTCCAGCGTAGTTTTTCTGTTTTTTCTTTATCTTTTATGCTTTTAATCTTGTGCCGGGGGTTGCTCTGTATTTTCTTCTTGCCAGGTTTTAGGCCTTTCTTCTAAGCTCATACCTAAAGAGGTAAAAAAGGTGGCTTGAGCTACTCGATAATCGAACACCGCCTGGAGATAAGCGGTTTCGGCTTCATAGGTAGCGTATTGTTTGTCTAATAGGTCTACGGTGGTTATTAAGCCAGCATCGAATTGAGCCTGAGCAATGTACAGTTTTTCCTGAGCAATTTTAGAGCTTTGAGCCTGCAGGGGTACCCGCTCTTCGGCATCTTTCAGGGTGGAATAATTTTGATGTACTTCTAAAATCACTGAGTTCTGAATATTTTCTAAATTTACTCGTGCCTGGGAAAGTTGAACTTTTGATTTTTGGAGAGTAAGAGGTGGAGTATAGGGGTTACTATTTACTTCTACCTCTTTTTCTTTTAGATTGACGGCATCATGAGCTTGTTCTATTTCTAACCGATGAGCGAGGGCATACTTTAGACTTTCTTCCAGATTTACCTCTAAGGGCTGGAAATCCAGTTTGTCGGAGAGCTGATAATTCTGGCTCTCTCGGTTTCCTATTAACTGATTGAACTGAAACTGAGCTAAACTCAGAGCTCTTCGGGATTTCTGGATTTCATTTTCGGCCCGGTTTAGCTCCAGCTCTGCTGATAATAAGTCAATTTCTGCTACCATTCCTAGAGAATACCTGGTCTGGATATTCTGGTATTGGTTTTCTGCTCTTTTTAGATTATTTTGAGCTAAATCTAAACTCTGCTGAGCTTTAAGAACGTTGTAATATCCTCGCTCCACAGCGAGGGCGTGTTGAGTCAAAGTCATTTCATAATTCCTCTGGGCTACTTTCCAGGTATTTTGAAGAGATAACTCCTGAATAATAGAAGGAGATAGAAGAAGGATGGCTTTACCTTCTTCAAAATTGATTCGTGCCTCTTCTAATTTCTCTTTGGCTAGCCGGGCTTCGTTGCTCTCTTCTAACCCTGACCTTACTGCTTCCTGTAAAGAGAGAGTAACGATTTCTTGTGTTTCTCCCCCCGGGACAAATAAAAAACCTATCAAGCACATCACCAGTGTCCAGCTTAAAATCCTTTCCTTTACTTTCAAATTCCCACCCCCTAAATGATGTGATTAAACCAGTTATTTTTAAGATAGAAAAGAAGGAATTACTATCTGGTTTTCCTCTACCTGGATTGGTTCTTCTAGAGTTCTTAAAAGATTTACAATGGCTTGCCAGAGATTGTTTTCTGCTTTCTGGTAGTTAGCTTCTGCTTGCTGGGTTTGGAGCTCGCTCTGTAAGAGTTCACGGTTGGTGATAAACCCCATTTTTAGTTGTTCTTCCATAATCTGATAAGTATCCTGGGCGCTTTGCCGAACCAGCGAGGTTAGTTCTCGATTGCTTTGAGTTTGCAGAAATTGGTTCACAGCCTTCTCTACTTTAAGGCTGAGAGCTTGAGGAAGTATCTCCATTTCTCTTTCTATTCGGTTGATTTCTATTTCTGCCGCTTCTAATTGGTTACTGGTAACTTTTCCATCCCAAATTTTCCAGCTTACTTCAAGCCCCACCCCCCAGCTTTCAGGGGAAGAGAAATAGCTACTGTTTCGCAGATATGAGGGATTTCCTCCTTGAATCTGGTAAGAGAGAATCCCCTCCCGGTTGAGAGAAAGCTGGGTTTGAAAATCCTCTCCCTGGTATTGCCCTGCTAAGGCTATTTGAGGTTGAGTAGTTTTTTGAGTTTCTTTCTTTTGTATTTCTTTTTTCTCTTTCTCTCGCTGGAGAGTGTCCTTTTCTGAACTCCTTTCCTGAAGCAGGAGGGATAATGAAGAATGATCCAGTTCCCGGAAAGGAGGAGGAGAGGAGATAGGAGTTAAAGAAAAGAAAGTATCGAGAGGAACACCCATGAGCTGGTTTAAATTTTCTCGGGCTAATTTGAGCTCCCGCTCTTTTTCTTGTAGTAAAAATCTTGAGTTTTCCAGATTTTCCTGAGCTTTCAGTAAATCGATAGAAGAAGCATTTCCTTCTTCCCATTTTCTTTGCTGGTCTTCCAGAAGAATTTGATACAATTCTGCAGCTTTTTGAGCGACACTATAATCTTTTTCCCCATTTACAATTTCTAAATAATAAGTGATGGCTTGAACTTTAGCTTCCTCCTCTTTAAGGAGAAGTTGACTTTCGGCTTCCTGTAGGAGAATCTGGGCAGTTTTCTCGGTGGGGGATTTATCAAAAAGATAAACGGCATCTTTGATACTTATCCCCCAGGTCATCTCGCTTGTGTCTTCACCGTTTATGATAGGCCAGTTGCCCGATAAGGTGACCTCCGGGGATAAACTCTGAGAAGCAGAAGAGGATAAGTTCAACTTAGCAGTTTCTACCGCATCTCGGGCATTTAATACCTCCGGAGAATTAGCTAAAACCTTTTCTACTACATAAGAAAGATTTATAGTTTCTATCTCTTCAGCTTGAGAAACTCCAAAAGAAAAAAAACTGAGGAGCCATATCAGATGTACTCCCCAGAGAAAAGTTTTAGATTTTTTCATGGTTCATCAGCTCCCCTTTATATTGTAAATCATTCGTAGCGAAGAGCAACAATAGGATCTAATTGACTTGCCCGTCGGGCAGGGTAAATTCCAAAGAAAAGACCTATTCCCACCGAAATAGAAAAAGCGATGATTATTGCCTCTACAGATATAATGGCGGGGTAGGAAGTAAATTTAGAAATTACCTGAGAACCCACGATTCCCAGAACTATTCCTATTAACCCTCCCAGAGCGCTCAAAAGAGAAGATTCAATTACAAACTGGATGAGAATGTCAAAAGGTCGAGCTCCTATGGCCTTTCGCAACCCAATTTCCCGAGTGCGCTCGGTAACTGACACCAACATGATATTCATAATCCCGATACCTCCCACCAGAAGAGAGATCCCCGTTATAGCGGTTAAGAATAAAGTCATGGTTCCGGTAACCTGATTTATGGTGTCTAAAATATCTTGTTGGTTGATGATAGAGAATTTTTCCGGGTCTTTCAGCCGATTGAGGAAAAAAGTTTCTAAGAATTGAGCTACGGAATCCAGGTTTTCTTCTGTTTCTGTCTGGATGGTCATGCTCTGAATGTATTTACTGCCAGTTAACCTTTTTTGCATGGTGGTTAGGGGAATGAATACCTGTTCTCCTAAGTCTTGAATACCGGTACTTTTTTCCTCCATCACCCCGATAACTGTAGCTGTTATTCTTCCCACCCGGATTTTCTTCCCCAGCGCTTCTTCTGGAGAGGGAAATAGATCCTGGGCTATTGTTCTCCCTAATACTATTACTCTTTCTGCATTGTCCAATTCCCTCTGGTCGAAAAAACGTCCTATATCTACTTTAAAATTGCGGACCTCGGGATATTGAGGAGTAGTACCTACTACTCTTCCTCTTACGCTTTCTCTACCATAGGTTATAGGGAATGAAGTGGTGTTTTCCACTATTATATTTTTAATCCCGGGAAAGGTAAAGTCGCGGAGCTGTAGGTAGTGTTCCCATTCAAGCATATTTCCTCCTCGAGAAGCCACCGGCATTCCTGGCATACCTCGACTTCTCCCGGGAATGACGGTAATCTGGTTGGAACCTAAGCTTCCAATCTGACCTACTATTTCTTCGGTTGTTCCTTCTCCTAAGCTAATCATAGCTATGACAGCAGCTACTCCAATGATAATTCCTAACATAGTGAGGAAAGAGCGAAGTTTATTGGATAGGATGCTCGAAATAGCACTGTGCAAAGTCTCAGAGAGATTCAACTACTTTTTCCTCCCTCAATTCCTTTAGAATCTCTCCGGCTTCCAGGGGTTGCTCTACAATTTCGTCATCTACTAATTGTCCATCTCTAAAATGGAGGATCCGGCGAGTGTGAGAGGCGATATCCCGTTCGTGAGTAACTAAAATTATGGTTTTACCTTCTCGGTTGAGTCCCTGGAGAATATACATTATCTCTTCACTGGAGCGAGTATCTAAATTTCCGGTGGGCTCATCAGCTAAAATGATGGAGGGGTTATTAACTAAAGCCCGGGCGATGGCCACTCGTTGTTGTTGGCCTCCGGAGAGCTGATTAGGGTAGTGATGAACGCGGTCTTCTAAGCCCACTGCCTCCAGGGATTTTATAGCTTGCTCTTTTCTTTTTTGAGAGGGAACCCCCGCGTAGATTAAAGGAAGTTCCACGTTTTGAAGGGCGGTCAATCGAGGAAGAAGATTGAAAGTCTGAAAGACGAAACCTATTTTCTGGTTTCGAATCTGAGCTAACTGATTTTCATTAAGTTGTGATACTTCTTGCCCATCGAGAAAATAACGGCCCCGGGTGGGGCGATCCAAGCATCCTAAGATATTTAGCAGGGTAGATTTTCCTGAGCCAGAAGGCCCCATAACGGCAACAAATTCTCCTTCTTCTATTTCAAAAGACACTCCTCGCAGCGCCTCGACTTGCACTTCTCCTAACTGGTAAATTTTCCACAGGTCTTCTACTTTTATTACTGGTTGATTCATTGTTTTCACTTTAATTCTACCTTCCCCCCGGCATACCCATTGGAGGACCAAAATTGCGTTGATAAGAGGAAAGAGCCAGAAAAACTTCTTCGCCTTCTTCCAGCCCTTCTGCAATTTCTACCTGGGTATTGTTTCTTAACCCTACTTTTACTTCTTTTCGAATGGGTTGTCCATCAGGGCCTTTTACCGACACCCAGGCTTTTCCTCCTTTCTCTTCCAGGGCCTCAAGAGGAATGAGAATAGCATTATCTTTACTTTTGATGATAATTTCTGTCTCAGCAGTCATCCCGGATAGGAGGATGTCATCGGGGTTAGGTAACTCTATAGTGGTTTCAAAAACCACTATGTTTTCTACTATTTTTCCTTCCGGGGCAATGCTGGTTACTTTTCCCTCAAATTGCTGGCCAGGGAAAGCATCAAGAGTAACCACAGCCTTCTGGCCTTCTTTCACTTGTGGAACATCAATTTCGTTTATTAGTATTTTTACTTTCATAGTAGAGAGACTTCCTATTACAGCCACCCTTCCTTCAGTAAAGACTGAATCTCCTTCTTCCGGGTCAAGGGTCAGAAGTGTACCGTCAATGGGAGAGGTAAAAATGCATTTTTCTAAATTGTTTTCAATAGATTCTATATCAGCCTCTATTTGCTCAATCTGGGCTTGTAACTTTTCTATATCTTCTGGAGCGGCTCCACTTTTGACTTCTTCAAAGCGGGCTTGGGCAGAGAGATAAAGTGCTTCCTTCAATATTACCTGGTCTTTGCTTTGCTCTAAGGTTTCTTTAGAAATGCCACCACTTTTAAACAATTCCTGATTTTTAGCTAAAGTTTCTTGTGCTGATTGATAGGCAATTTGAGCTTCTTTTAGCTGAGCCTCAGCCTGTCTTAGTTCCACCTCTTTAGGTTGAGCTAAGAGTTTTTTAAGATCCGCTTGAGCGCTCTTTAGTTGCGCTTTCGCTTTTCGAAGAGAGATTTCCAGATTGGCGGTATCCAGCTGGACCAGAGGTTGGTCTTTTTCTACTTTTTCTCCTGCCTGGGCAAGAACTTTTATTACCTTTCCACTTACTTCCGATTTTAATTCCACTCTATTCTTAGGTTCAAGTGTTCCTAACTCTGATACGGTTTGGTAGATGGTACCTCTGGTTGCTTTAACAGCAGGTATATTAACTGTGTTGGTGGTTTGTCCTGAGGAGGAAAAACGAGGGGAAAATAAAAAAACAGTTAAAATTCCTCCTCCTACTAAAACGAGGGTAATAATGATTCTGGTAAGCTTTTTCACTTATCCTGGCTCCTTTTTAGGTTAATTAACTATTATAACTTAGCAGTCAAGAAGTTAATAAAATTAATAAACTTTGTAAGCTACCATCCTAAAATATCGACCTTTTATTTTTTAGTTCCTTTTTAATAGAAATTATAAAACACGCTTGAAGACTTTCCGGTACGGAGAGAGTTCTCCTCAGGCAATTTTTGGAAGCTTTTTTCTTGAGGTAAGCGAATTTTATCAGCATTATTTTTTTCTGAAAAATTCTTATAGTGTGTTCCTGCACAATTGTTTATCGTCAACAACTGAGATCGAAGGATCAGTAAAGATTCATTCCTGAGCCGTGATTCTATATTTAGCTTTTATCAGATTCGGGAAAAGCCGTAAAGGTACAGGTTTCTTGTGCTATACTTTACCAGAAAGTGGAGCAGATAAAGATGTTTCCTCTCCTTGATAGAGGAGCAGTAGGGATGTATTTCAGAAAACGAAGGAGTGTATAAGCAACTGAATGGTAAGGAGGTAGATAAATTGAAGATCGCCCCTTTGATGAAAGGAGCCATGATTGCCGTTCGGGATTGTATGGGAGTGAACAAAGAAGAAAAAGTGGCAGTGATTACTGACACAGGTAAAATTGATATTGCCCAGAGTTTTCTTTTTGCTCTTCACGCTTTAGGAGTGGATGCTACTTTATTCTTGATGATACCTCGCTCTCACCATGCTGAGGAGCCGCCCCCGGAAATTGGGGTAGCTATGGCATCGGTAGATGTAGCGCTTCTCGTAACTACTGCGAGCTTGAGCCACACTTATGCCCGTATGGAAGCAACAAAAAAAGGTGTGCGCATAGCCAGTATGCCGGGTATCACTGAAGATATGCTTACTGTGGGAGCTATGACTGCCGATTATGAGAAAGTTTCGGAGCTGAGCTGGAAGTTAACCCGCCTTTTGGAAACCACTGATCTCGTAGAGATATCTACGGAGAAGGGAACTGATTTGCGTTTGAGCTTAAAAGATAGAAGCCCGGCTACCCCTCCTGATGACGGTCTATATCGGGAGCGGGGGAGGTGGGGTAACTTACCTGCTGGAGAGGCTTTTATTGCTCCGGTAGAGGAATCAGTAGAAGGAATAGCAGTTATTGATGGTTCTATGTCCCCCATCGGGCTATTAGCCGAGCCAATTCGACTCACCATTCAGGGAGGGAGAGTGATAAAAATAGAAGGAGGAAGAGAGGCAGAGGAACTTTCTCGTTTTCTTGAGGAATTGGCTGATCCTTGTGCTTATTGGATTGGGGAGTTGGGCATTGGCACCAATGAAAAAGCGCGCCTTACCGGAAATATTTTAGAAGATGAAAAAGCTCTCCGTACCGTGCATATTGCCTTAGGTATGAACGTGGATATGGGTGGTAAAATAGAATCTAAGACTCACGATGATGGCATAATCCGCAATCCCACAGTAAAGTTTGATGGAAAGTTGATTATGGATAGAGGAGTCCTCACCCTGTAGAGAAAGATTGGGATTTCATAGTTTTTACTCCTGGTTAGAACTAATCTGTTTATCTTAATCTGATAACAAGGCCAATTTTTCAGGTAGGTTTCTATGGTTATCCTTTACAATATTTTGTTTTTCTGGGAAGGGATATGAAAACCACTTATATTTTTTATTTTTTTCAGATAATATTTTGTTGCTCTTCTTATCGCTGCAGGTGAGATGGAGGAGTGTCCTAGCTCAGTTTATTTGAGAAATAAGGAGGAAGCTCAATGACTTATGAAGAAAAATGCGCCCTTATTTTTAAAAAGATAAAAGAAGAAAAGCCTCTGGTTCATCATATCACCAATTTTGTGGTTATTAATGATAATGCTAATATTATGTTAGCAATAGGGGCACTCCCGGTGATGAGTTATGCCCGGGAAGAAGTGGAGGAAATGGTAGCTTTATCTCAAGCTCTGGTTTTGAATATCGGGACTCTAACCCAGGATATGGTAGAAAGTGCAATTTTAGCAGGTAAAAAGGCTAATGAGTTAGGTATTCCGGTGGTTTTAGATCCGGTGGGAGCAGGGGCTACTCAATTCCGCACTGAGAGTGCTTTAAAAATTTTGCAAGAGGTTAAAATCTCTATTTTGCGGGGAAACACAGGGGAGATAGGAAATCTACTGGGAATAAAAGCTGAAGTCAGAGGGGTGGAAGGAGGAGCGGGAGATGCAGATGCTCATGGTTTAGCACAAAAAGCCAGCCAGAAATTCCAGACTGTGGTGGCCATAACCGGAAAAATTGATGTAGTGAGTGACGGAAAAAGAGTAGTCAGAATAAAAAATGGGGATATCCTCCTCACCAGAATTACCGGCACTGGTTGCATGGCTACTTCCCTTTGTGCTGCTTGTGCAGCAGTAGAAAAAGATTATCTATGGGCGGCATCTTCGGCTTTAGGCTTTCTGGGAGTTTGTGGAGAAATAGCTGCTCGCCACTCTTTAGGGCCGGGTAGTTTTCGAGTTTCTCTTTTTGATACCTTTTATGGTATAAAAAAAGAGGAATTTAAAGCGCTGCTTTCTGTGGAGGTGGGAGATTGAAAGTTATAGATTGGTCTCTCTATGTGATTACTGATAGAAAAATTCAGAAGAAAAGCAATAAAGAGGTAGTAGAAGAAGCTGCAGATGCTGGAGCTTCAGTGATTCAACTGCGAGAAAAGAATTTAGCTACCCGACCATGGGTAGAGGAAGCTCAAAAAGTGAGGGAAGTTACCCGCCGGAGGGGAATTCCTTTAATCATCAATGACCGTATAGATATTGCTTTAGCGGTAGATGCTGATGGAGTACACTTAGGAGAAGAAGATATGCCTTTAGTTTTAGCCCGGAAAATTGCCCCTTCCCTTATAATTGGCTATTCGGTATCCACAGTAGAAGAAGCCCTGAAAGCAGAAAAAGAAGGAGCGGATTATCTGGGGGCGGGGACGGTTTTTCCTACTTCTACTAAAAAAGATGCTGGGGAACCCATTGGTTTAGAAAGACTGAAAGAAATTAAAAAAGCAGTGAATATACCGGTGGTGGCTATCGGAGGGATAAATCTCTCTAACCTGGAGGAAGTTTTAGCAACCGGAGTGGATGGAGTGGCAGTGGTGTCAGCTATTGTAGGGGCAGAATCAGTCAGGGAAGCTACTCGCTCTTTCCGGCAAAAAATTGAGCTTTTTCGGAGAAAATTATGAAACTCAAAGAGTGGGGAGAATTTGGAATTATTGACTATCTGAAAAATTTTTTCCCTTCCCGGGGGAAAAGAGTGGTTTTAGGAATTGAAGATGATTGCGCGGTGGTGAGAGGTCCCCGGGGCTTTTTCTATCTTCTTACCTGCGATTCCCAGGTAGAAAATGTGCATTTTATTTTATCTCTCTTCTCTCCCTTTTCTTTAGGGAGAAGAGTTCTGGCAGTGAATTTGAGTGATATTGCTGCTATGGGGGGAAAGCCTCTTTTTGCTCTTCTTTCCTGGGTGCTGAGACCGGATATGGAAGCAGAGTGGCTAAAGGAATTTATGCGGGGAATCAAAGAAGAAGCGGAAGCTCACGGAGTAGACATTATAGGAGGGAATTTATCTCGTACTGATAGCCAGATAGTTTTTGACTTAACTTTAGTGGGAGAGGTAGAAAATAACCTTCCTCTCCTTTTGCGCAGTAATGCTCGACCTGGAGACTTAGTTCTGGTTACGGGGACCTTGGGCGATTCCCGGGCAGGGTTAGAGATAGCTCTTCGAGGTAGCGAGGAAGAAAAAGAAAAGTATTCTTTTCTTTTGGAGCGTTTCTTTACTCCTGCTCCTCGCCTACAGGTAGGGAGGTTATTGCACAGTTTAGGAGAAACAATAGCTACGATTGATGTTTCTGATGGGTTTTCCCAGGACCTCGGGCACATTACCAAAGAAAGTGGAGTGGGGGCAGTGATAGAGGTGGATAAACTGCCTATTTCTCCTTCTCTTCGGGAGTGGAGTGGGGAGAAAGGGGAAGACCCCTTTCTTTTTGCTCTTGCGGGAGGGGAAGATTTTGAGTTAATTTTTACCGTTTCCCGGGAGCGCGGGGAAGAGGTTAAAGAATTTATAGAAAGAGAAAATGGAGTTCCGGTAACTATTGTGGGAGAGGTTGTCTCGCAAGGAGGGGTTTCTCTGCGTAGAGGGGGAAGAGAAGAAAAAATCATCTCAGGCTGGGATCATTTTCACTAAAGGAGAAAAAAGATGAAAAGAGCGCTAACCATAGCTGGTTCAGATTCAGGAGGGGGAGCAGGAATTCAGGCTGACCTGAAAACCTTTTGTGCTTTTGGAGTGTATGGTATGTCATCTATTACCTCCATAACCGCCCAGAACACTCAAGGGGTGGAAGCCATTTTTGACTTACCTCCCTCTCTGGTAGCCAAACAAATAGAGTGTGTGGTGAGTGATATAGGGGTGGATGCAGCTAAAACCGGTATGCTTTCTAATTCTTCTATTATTGAGGTAGTGGCTGAGGAGATTAAAAAGTTTAACATAGAGAAATTAGTAGTAGATCCGGTGATGGTATCTAAAAGTGGAGCTTTGCTTCTTGAGCGAGATGCCGTGGATACTCTTGTACGCAAGATTTTCCCTCTCTCTTTTTTGGTTACTCCCAATCTTCCTGAAGCTTCCTTTTTAGTGGGTGAGGAAATAAAGAACGTTTCCGATATGGAAAAAGCCTGTGTGTCGATCAAAAAGTGGGGCCCTCGCTATGTTCTCTTAAAAGGAGGGCATCTCCCGGGAGAAGAGATAGTGGATATCCTTTTTGATGGGAAAGAATTTACGCTCTTTCCCACTCGACGTATCGCCACCAAAAACACCCATGGGACAGGTTGCACTTATTCTGCGGCTATATGTGCTCTCCTATCTTTAGGATACTCAATTACTGAGGCAGTAAAAGTGGCTCATGAATACATGAGTCAGGTGATTACCCATTCCTTAAGCCTGGGTAAAGGGTTCGGCCCGGTTAACCATTTAGCTCCTCTTTTCCTCAGAGAAGGAGTGGATCCACAAGAGGGAGGGAGATATTGGTGAGAGAGCCCCGGATAGGTACTTCCGGTTGGTCTTATTCTCATTGGGAAGGAGTGTTTTATCCTCCTCGTTTACCTCAAAAAAAGTGGCTTTCTTACTATTCTCGGTTTTTTGATACGGTGGAGATTAACTCCTCTTTTTATCATCTTCCCCGTTCTACTACTTTTTCCCAATGGAGAGATACCACTCCTCCAGGATTTATTTTTGCTGTGAAAGCCAGCCGCTACATAACTCATATAAAGAAGATGAGAGAGGTGGAAGAACCCTTGGCAAGACTTTATGAGGTGGTGAGAGAGCTGGGGAATAAATTAGGTCCTCTTCTTTTTCAATTTCCCCCTCAGCTTAAATTTGATAAAGGAGTTTTTTCCTCTTTTGTGGAGCTCCTTTCTCCTGATTTTTGCTATGCTTTTGAGTTTCGCAATGACAGTTTTTTCACCGAAGAAGTTTATGAAATTCTTAAAAAGAAAGATATCTGTCTCTGTTTTTCTGATACTCCTTCTTTTCCCTACCGAGAGGTTGTAACTTCTTCTTTTATTTACCTTCGGCTTCACGGGCACGGCAGCCTTTATACCGATTTTTATAGTGAAGAAGAACTCGAAGAGTGGGGAGCTAAGATTCGTTTCTGGCTCGGGGAGCGAGATGTTTATTGCTACTTTGATAATGATTATAAAGGTTTTGCAGTGAAAAACGCCCAGCGCCTCAAGGAAATTTTATCTTGAGGAAGTATAGAATTCTTACTTTTGTGAGATAATTTGAGGGGGGTGAGAAGTATGGAAAAAAGGAAATTAGGAAGCACTGACCTTTCTGTTTCCCTTCTGGGGCTAGGCGGTTTTCATCTGGTGGAGCTACCAGAGAGAGAGGCACTGCGAATTATTAATTTGTATTTGGACCAGGGAGGAAATTACTTAGAAACCGCAGAAAGCTACGGGTCTGGTAATTCAGAAGAAAAGATAGGTAAAGTAGCCAAAGTTCGAAGAAATGACTTCGTCCTGGCTACTAAATCCACACAAAGGAGTAAAGAAGGTATAACTAAAGCTTTAGAGGGAAGCCTGAGGAGACTCCACACCAGCGAGGTAGATATATTTTTTGTTCATGGTTTAAATCGCTTTGAGGAGCTGGATGCCATAGCTTCTCCCCAGGGAGCTTTAGAGGGAGTAGAAAAAGCTAAAAAAGAAGGGAAAATTCGTTTTGTAGCTTTTTCCAATCATGTTACTCCTGATGTAGCACTCAATGCTCTTTCTCTTTACCCCTTTGACCTTCTAATGGTTCCCTTAAACTATTTTGACCGGTTTAATTTTCCGGGCTGGGAAGAAGAAGTTTTACCCCGGGCTCGGGAAAAGAGAATGGGAGTTCTGGCTATGAAAGTTCTGGCTGATGGTTTTTTGTGGGAAAGTGAACGGAAGGCTATACGGTACACTCTGAGTCTGGGAGTAGACAGTTTAGTTATGGGAGCTAACACAGAAGAATATCTGAACAGAGATATAGAAGCGGTGGAAAATTTTGTTCCTTTTACTCCGGAAGAAATAGAAAAGCTTTGGGAGGAAGCCCCAGAATTGGGTAACTATGTTTGCCGGCAGTGTGATAAATGCCTGCCCTGTCCTTTAGGTATCGATATCCCCAGAATTTTTCTTCTGGAGGGGCAATATGACCGACAGATGCAAGATGGAATAATTCGCGATCCTGCTCAATATGCCCTGCGAGAGCGCCTCCGCTTCTGGTTGGGGAATCAAGATTATGCCCGGAAAGCTTATCAGGAATTGAATCCCAAAGCTTCGGTGTGTAACGAGTGCGGGGAGTGCGAGCCTCGCTGTCCCTATAAAATACCTATTATTTATAAATTGAATTTAGCTCATGAGAAATTAGCTGACGCTCGCTCTTCTGACTAAGGTCGCATATCGTAAACTATAAGGGGGAATATTCCCCCTTATAACCCCCTTCTGAAAACATAAAAAGAAAAAGACTAACTGAGAAAGAAAAAGACAGCCTACGGCGTAAGCAAAAATAAAAGACAAAAGAATAAAAACTACCGGTAGAAAAAGCAGACGGCCTACGGCATAAACTGAAAACAATGAAAGCATAAAAAAAGCAAAAACCACCGAGGGGAAAGGCACCCTCGGTATATCTCATCCGTCATTCCTGAGTGTATCTATCAGGAATCCAGATTACAGAAGAAAAAATACCTCCTATAACTTCCAGAAACACAAAAACCTAAAAGACTGAAGACCAAAACCACGGGGAAGAAGAGATTTCCCAAGTATAGGAGGAAAAATGTCTTTTGCTGCGTAGCGTCTCCCATTTTTTAACTTTTGACATAATTTACTTTTTAAAGTTTTAACCATTTAATAGGTTCCGCGGGATACTTTAATTTTATCGAGAGGTCAGTAAGATAATTTGGTTACTATTTCTTCTACGCCTCCTCGCAAGGTATTCATAACTGTGCAGCCTCTCTCTCCTGCTTTTAAAATTCTTTCTTTTTCTTCGTGAGTTAAATTACCAAGTAATTCCACTTCCATTTCTATTTTTTGTACCCGGGAAGGAGAGGAGCCTAATTCTCCGGTGATTCGGGCGACTACTCCCTCCAGAGGAAAATTTTTGGTCTGGGCATAGGCAAAGACTGTCCCGGCAAAGCAACTCCCTAAAGCAGCCAGTAGACACTCTACCGGCCAGTATTCTGCTTCGCTTTCTGCCCCCTTGCTTTTAAATAAAATTGTTTCTTTTCCCACCCGGGCTTCAATTTTTCCTTTTTGGGCTACAAGTTCTACCTGAGCCATTATTTTCTACCTCCTCACTGATTTTTGAGATTAAGGTTTGGTATCATTGTATCATTATATGATGGAACTCTATTTTAAGAAGTAAATACTATTTTACAGTGAAAAGTAAAAAGGAGGTAAGATCATGGCTAAAAAATGGTGGTTGCTTTCCCTGGTGACTCTTTCCCTTTTTTTCCTCTCTGGTTGTGCTCAGGTAGAGTTAGCAGTTAAGGTGGCTGGTGATGCTACTATTCCTGCCGCTCGTCTTGCGGTGATAGTAAACGATACCGTGGTTTTAAGTCAACTAAAGAAAGTAGCGATAGATGAATACAAAAAGTTACCCGAGGAAGAAAGAGAATTTGTAAAAGTAATGACCAAAGAAGATGAGCCTCCCTATGTAGTGGCCTGGGAGTGGAATTTCCCCGACCAGGAAAAAGCTCAGGAGTTTACTCAACAATTCCTGGGTAGTGCTGCTCGTCTTTCTAAAGATGGAGACCTGGTGGTCTTAGAGGCTAGCCTGGAAGGGAAAGAACTGGACAACCTTTTAAATCAATGGGGAGGGTCTGCCGTAAAACCCTTTTTAGACTCTATCACTCTTTTTATTAAAGCTTATATGCCCGGAGAGATACTGAGCTATGTGGAAGGAGAGGTAAAAGATAAAGTCTGGCAACAGGAGTTAAATCTGGGAGAGATATATAAAAATAAACCCACAGTGGACATCGAAGTGATTTCCCGGGACAAATGAGAAAAAAGTAAAATAACGCCGGAGTTTTTGGTGATTATTCCTCGTTCCCAAATATTCCGGCGTTTATAAAAAATTAAGTATAAACAGAAAAACACAAAGATAAAAAACCATTGAAGAGGGAAAACGGACAGTCTACGACATAAGCAAAAAAGAATTGAAAAAGCAGAAAAAAACGAATACAACCGAGGGATAAAAAGCCTCCCTCAGTGGATTCCCGATTGAAGATTTTGGGAATGACGGAAAAGGAAGCCTTCGGGCAAGAAAAGTGAGATTGCCACGCACTGATGCCACGAGCTCGCAATGACCACCTGGGGCGTTTGTAAGGAGGGGTAGCGACCCTTGGAGATCGATCCCATTGACTCCTCTTTTCTTTCCCTCAAAGGGAGACCCTACATATTCTTTTCCTCTCCCTTAGTAAAGGCCTTTGGATTCCCGATTGAAGATTTGGGGAATGACGGAAAGAACAATGGGGAGGAAGCTCCCTTATAGCTCCAGAAAGCAGAAGCTTAAAAAAGCAAAGACTATCGGAAAGAGAAGCTGCGAGGATAAAAAAGCACCTCCGGGAGGCCTCCAGGCTATCAGGGCCTAAGGTATCCCCCCTCCCAGGGTTTATAGAGCTCGCTATCATTTTGTGGGTGGTTATTCTGTGATGGCGTTGTTCGGTGCGAGGTATGGAAATTTTATCATCGCTGCTTTATAGTTTACTGCAGTGGTCATCTGCTGTTTATTGTTACGGAACTTTTCTTAAAGTTTATTTTTTGAAAACTTATCAAGAGTTATCTATTTTTTGCTGGAATACGGGATATAATCTTTATCAGAGAAAAATTTTAAGTAAAAGAAGGGTGAATTTATTCAAATTCAAAAAGAAGAAGATCGCACCAGGTTGCAGAAAAAGGTTTTTGCACTTTGCTGGTGTGCATATGCAGGAGGATACCTCTGTAGAACAAATTTATCTATAGTAATCCCATCGCTTATTCAAGATTTAGGGTGGGATAAGGCCTCTATAGGATTAATGGGGAGTCTGTTTTTCTGGACATATGCATTTGGTCAACTTATAAATGGATATATCGGAGACCGGGTAAATCCGCGGATATTTATATTTATTTCCCTCTTTTCTTCGTCATTGATAAATATAGTGTTGGGTTTTGTATTTAATAGATCTTTATTTATTGTGCTGTGGGCTATAAATGGTTTCCTGCTTTCCATGCTCTGGGGCCCGATTATAAGGATCTTGGGCCTGTGGTTTTTAGAATGGCAAAGAAATAAAATTAGTTCTGGAATATCCACATCTATGTTTGTAAGTTACCTGATATACTGGAGCCCGATAGGGAGATTGATTAGGGATGTTAACTGGAGATTGGCATTCTATTTACCTGGAATAGCAGTGCTTCTTTTTTCCTTTTACTGGCTAAAATCTATACCTTTCAAACCAGCAGAGATAGAAAAAAAGAGCTCACGTTCTGAAAAATTATCTCTAAGAGAGCTGTTAACTCTAACGTTATTTCTAATTGCGGTGGCCTGTTTGGTTCAAGGGATGGTGAAGGAGAGCATAGGACTCTGGACCCCTACTATTTTAAAGGAAACATTTGGAGAAGATATTCCTTTATTTACTATGTTTATCCCCTTTATGAGTCTGATAGGATTGTTTTTTGCTGGCTGGATAAACCACAAGAATAAAAATAGAGACGAACTGTCGGTATTGATTCTATACTTGATTAATCTGGCAGTCTGCGTTGTCCTCTCGGTTGTGCTGAGGTTTAATGCTATTTTATCTATATTTCTGTTAGGTGTATCTTCCGCTCTCCTTTATGGAGCCAATGTTCTCTTGTTAGCAAACATTCCATTGAGATTTGCAAAACGTGGTAGTGCGTCAACGGTAGCAGGATTTTTGGACTTTTTCTCATATATGGGCTCTGCATTGGCCAGTATATTAACCGGGATTATGGCTACTAACCTGGGATGGAATAAGGTTATCCTGTCGTGGGGAATACTATTGGTAATAGGGATGGCAAGCATATATCAAAGTCAAAAGGGGGATGTAAGATGATAAATTTAGATAATTACTTTAAAATTTATCCAAAGATTGTAAAAGCAGATTCAAAAGCGACTTTAACTATTGAGCCAAGATTTTCAGATTGGCACTTGCCAGAGGGCAAGTATAAGTTTTATTACTATTCAGTTAATCGTTGTGGTAACCAGGACTGTAGAGAGCTAAATGTAGGGCGAGAGCAGAATAAATTCTACACAGAAGGCTTCTTTGAGGGAGAAGGAGAACATATAATTTATATAGATACAGGGGATGCAACTCTTTCGTTCTCGGTCTATTCTGTAAATGAGGACCTTTTATTTAGAACCCCCTATAAAGGGGATATGCACATACATACATATTATTCCGATGGGATAGAGTCTCCGGCATACGTAGCCTGTTGCTGTAGAAAGATAGGGCTGGACTTTGTAGCCATAACCGATCATGGACAATATCTTCCCTCTATAGAAGCTATTGAGACATTTAAGGATTTAGAATTAAGTTTTAAAATATTTCCTGGCGAGGAAGTGCATGCCCCTGGTAATCCGCTACACATAGTAAATTTCGGCGGGAAATTCAGCATTAACGAACTATTTAAAAAGGATAGAGAGGGGTATGAGAGAGATGTTTTAGCAATAGAAGAAAAGTTTAAATCAGATATTCCCAATATTCCTGAACGATATCAGCTAGCATCATCCATATGGTGTTTTGACAAGATTAAAGAAGCGGGAGGACTGGGTATCTTATGTCATCCTTTCTGGAGGGTTAAGGAAGGATACTATATATCTGAGAGATTGCTCGACCTTTTGTATGAGAAGAGGCCCTTCCAGGCAGTTGAAATAGTTGGTGGGTATCACATGTCTGAGTTAACATCTAACAATCTGCAGATAGTCTCTTACTACGAAAAGAGCAGGGGAGGAAATATCCCGGTAGTGGGAGTTACAGATGCACATGGGTGTGAAACGGGGAGTCTTTTTGGGTGGTATTATACAGTAGTTTTCTCTACCAGCCTGGAATTAGAGGATATTATAGAGAGCATAAAAGCTGGCTATAGTGTAGGAGTAGAAGCTATACCCGGTAGAGAAGTCAGAGTTTATGGAAGCTTAAGACTTACGCTTTTTACGCTCTTTTTGATCACAGAGCTGTTCCCGGTACATAAGAAAATATGTGAGAAAGAAGGAATTGCTATGATGGAGTATATAGCTTCTGAACAGCAAAATATCGTAAACTACAAAGAAAACGTAGAGGAATTTTATAAACTGTACTGGCAGAGATAAAAGGTCGAGTGTGAAACGAGGAAAATGAATTGCTGGGGAGAAAAGAGGCGATAGAGATATAGGGAGCAAAAGTGGTTGAGTTTTGTATTATCGTTGTAAAGTTACAGTCAGGTCAAACTTTAGTGAATGGAGGGATAAGAAAATGGACGTCATGACCGGAGTGGAACGTATGACTAATATACTGCAACGCAAACCTGTAGATCGAATAGGGTTGTATGAGCATTTCTGGGGGGATACTCAGAAGAAGTGGACCGAAGAGGGCTATGTAAAGCAGGGGGAAAATCTGGTTGATCATTTTGGCTTTGATATGGATGAGTGCTGGCCTTTCAACATGGTAGCCGATCTGGATTTTATTCCTGAAGTGGTGGAAGAAACGGATGAGACTATCCTGACCCGAGATGGGAATGGTGCTCTATTGCGTCGCCATAAATTGCATGACGCCACTCCAGAGCACGTTGACTTCATGGTGAAAGACCGCCGGGGGTGGGAGGAACATATAAAACCTTTGCTTAATCCTGAGCGAAGGCGAATAAACTTTGAAGCTTACCGGGAGGCTAAAGGGCGTGCCGCTGACAGGAACCGTTTTTTTGTATGGTCGGGAGTAAATGTGTTTGAACTAATACATCCGGTATGTGGACATGAATATATGCTGATGGGTATGGCGCTGGATCCCGACTGGGTGAGGGACATGGTCGATACCTATTCTCGTCTTACTGTAGAACTGCAGGAAATTCTTTTCCGGGAAGAGGGATATCCAGACGGTATATGGTATTACGAGGACATGGGCTTCAAAGAACATCCCTTTATGTCGCCGACCATGTACCGGGAGATAATACAACCTGGCCATGTAAGAACCTTCCAGTTTGCTAAAAGCTGTAATCTTCCTGTAATTGTTCACTCCTGTGGCTATGTAGAGCCTTTAGTTCCGGGTCTTTGGGAAGCGGGGATGGATTGCCTGCAAGTTATAGAGGTCAAGGCGGGAATGGATTTATTACGTTTATATAGAGATTATGGTGATGTATTGTCATTTATGGGGGGCATAGATGTTAGAGTATTGTATACCAATGATAAAAAGAAAATCGATGCCGAATTAGAGGCCAAAATACCCATAGTTAAAGGTAAATATGGATATGCACTTCATAGCGACCATTCTATACCCAATACGGTCAATTATGAAACTTACCGATATTTTGTGGAGAGGGGCCTCGAACTGGGCAAATATTCAGCATAAGGAGACTCTTGCATATGCATTTTCGTTATACTGGAGAAAGACTTAAGGAGATTTCATTTCCTCTGGGAGGAATAGGTGCGGGATGTATAGGTTTGGCAGGCAATGGTCGACTGATAGATTGGGAAATTCAAAACAGGCCCAACAAAGGTAGCTACAACGGCTACTCCCATTTTGCTATAAAGGTAGAAAAAGATGCCAGAGTAGTTGAGGCCCGGATATTAAATGGAGATTTGCATCCGCCTTACTCTGGTAATCATGGGGGTCCCCATTTTAATAGTTTCGGATTCGGCCCTCCACGAGCCTATTTATCGGGAGTGCCTCATTTTAAGGATGTGGAGTTCAGAGGTGAATTTCCAATTTCCAGATTAGCCTTTATAGATGACACATTTCCCGGTAAGGTAGAAATAACTGCATTCAATCCCTTTATTCCCCTCAATGACCAGGATTCGAGCCTGCCAGCAGCTTTCTTTGAAATATGTGTTACTAACCCTACCGGTGAGGATTTGCACTATACCCTTACCTCCTGCATAGGCAATATGAGTGGGGGGCATAATGAATATATAAAAAGAGACTTTGGGCAGGGAATCAAGATGAATTGCCAGAGTGTTCCGCAGGATGATGTGCACTATGGGAACCTTACTATTGCTACTGATATGGATGATGTGAGCTACCAGGAATACTGGTACAGAGGAAACTGGTTTGACGATCTGGAAATATACTGGAGGGATTTGAACACGCCGGGTAAATTCATTAATAGAAATTATGAAAATAAAAATGGCGGTAACAAAATAGGCTCAGGTAATCCGGGGGATATGTGTACTTTGGCTGCTCATTTTTCTTTACCTGCCGGAGAGACTAAAAAAGTACGATTTGTTCTAACCTGGTATTATCCTAACTGCACTAATTATTGGACTGTGGGTAATGAGCAAAATTGCTGTTTATCTCAAACACCGCAGAAAGGGCAGTGGAAAAATTATTATGCCACTTTATTCCGAGATTCCCTTGCCGTTGCTGAATATTCTCTTAAAAATTGGGGCCGGTTGTATGAGCAAACCCTTCGTTTTAAGGAGGCTCTGTTTTCTTCCACTCTTCCACCGGCGGTCATAGATGCTGTATCGGCAAATCTATCGATACTCAAGAGCCCTACGGTCCTGCGGTTAGAAGATGGGTCGTTTTATGGTTTTGAAGGATGTCATTGTGACAGCGGTTGTTGCGAGGGCTCCTGCACCCACGTATGGAATTATGCATACGCCTTGCCGTTTTTGTTTCCCAGCTTAGAGCGTTCTATGCGTGAGCTGGACTATCGATATAACCTGAGGGAAGATGGGGGAATGTCTTTCAGACTTCAACTTCCCCTGGGAAGCCCGCCCTCATCTTTTAGGCCCTGTGCTGATGGGCAACTAGGAGGCGTTTTAAAAACGTATCGGGAGTGGAAAATTTCAGGAAATGACGAGTGGTTGAGGTCGCTGTGGCCGTCGGTAAAGAAATCTATTGAATATGCATGGGCTGATACTAATAAAGATCGCTGGGATCCGGAACAAAAAGGAGTGTTGACTGGACGACAACATCATACACTGGATATGGAGCTCTTCGGTCCTAATTCCTGGCTTACTGGTTTTTATCTTGCCGCTCTAAAAGCAGGGTCGGAGATGGCAAATCACCTGGGGGATGAGCAAACTGCACAAAAATACATCGATATATGTCACCGAGGAAAAGCTTGGGTAGATTCTAACTTGTTTAATGGCGAATACTATTACCACTGCATTGACCTCGAAGATAAGTCCATTCTGGAGTACTTTGATAGTGATGAGGCCGGAACACTTATAGGTGGTTCGACTTTGGAGGCATACTGGGATGAAGAAAGAGGAGAAATCAAGTATCAGGTAGGAGAGGGCTGTATCATTGATCAGGTACTGGCACAATGGCATGCCAATTTGATAGGTCTGGGAGAAATATTTGATCCAGATAATACTCGAAAGGCTATATACGCCGTTTATAAAAACAACTTTAAAAAGAGGATGAGAGAAGTTTTTAATCCCTGTCGGGTTTTCTCCCTGAATGATGAAAGCGGTATGATAATATGTTCCTATCCTGAAGGAAGTAGAAGGCCTGCTATACCGGTTCCCTATGCTCAGGAGACCATGAATGGATTTGAATATCAGGCAGCAGCACATCTCATTCAAGAGGGGTTTATAAAAGAAGGACAGGAAGTAGTGGAAGCAATCCGGGAAAGATATGATGGAGAAAAACGCAATCCCTGGAACGAATTTGAATGCGGAAGTAACTATGCCAGGTCTATGGCCAGCTATGCATTGCTACTGGCTTACTCCGGTTTTGTTTTTGATATGACCAGGCACCTCATAGGATTCAATCCGGTTATAGATGATATACCATTTCGCGTATTCTGGTCTTTAGATTCTGGATGGGGGATTTTTGAGCGAGCGCAAGATAAAGTTGAACTAAAGGTTCTCTATGGATATTTAGATTTGGGAATATTGCGTCTGCCTTTTATAAAAGATAGGAGTATTGAATCGATTCGTGCCGGGAATAGAGTAGTGGATTATCACAATCTGGAAGGAGATATTGGGTTGGATGGTCCTGTAAGAGTTGAAGAGGGGTCTTCTGTAATAATAAAATTGCGCTAAAATGAGGTGTAGAGAGTGGTGGATTTAAAGAATTACGATTTTGTAAGACACAATCAGGAAGTTAAAGCAGTATGGGATGCTTATAATGCTGGGCGACCCATACGTGTACCTATGATTATTGGCACCAGCACCCGTTACTTCATATTCAACGAGGATGCCAATCCCCAAAATATCACCTTTAAACAGTATATAGAGAATCCAGACACCATGTTTGAATGCCAGGTGATATTCAACGATTGGAGCCGCCATCATATTCTGTGTGATCAAATGATGGGGTTACCTCAAGATGGAGAGTTTTGGAATGTGGGGGTTGATTTTCAGAATTTTTATGAGGCTGCGTGGTTTGGTTGTCCAGTGTATTACATAGAAGGTAACGTACCTGATACTCGTCCAATACTGGATGATAATCATAAAAATATGTTGTTTGATAAAGGTATACCAGATCCCTTTTCTGGAATTATGGCTAAAGCCAGAGAATATTATGAGTATTTCCAGACTAAAGCTGAAGTTTATAGCTATAAAGGGGTAAAAGTCAGAGTAGGAGGGGTGTCGGGTTTAGGTACTGATGGCCCTATGACTGTAGCCTGCAACCTTCGCGGGGCTGCTGAATTTTGTATGGACCTGGTGCTGGACCCGGAATATGCTCATAAATTGCTCTCCTATATCACTGAGGCTACTATACAGCGTATACAGGCATGGCGCAAGTATATGGGGCTTGATATGTATCCTGACTTGTGGGGGTTTGCTGATGATAGCATATCGCTTCTTTCCTGTGAGATGTATAAAGAGTTCATATTGCCGTATCACAAGCGATTGTGTGAGGCTTTGTCAGCACCTCATGCTGTGCGCTCAATTCATTTGTGTGGTGATGCATCGCGTCATTTTTCATTGATAAAACGGGAGTTAAATGTATATGAGTTTGATACAGGTTTCCCTATAGATTTAGCTGAGGTAATTAGGGAATTAGGTCCGAAAGTGCGAGTGAATGGTGGACCACATGTAGAATTTTTGCGCACCGCCAGCCCGGAAGAGGTGAGGCAAGAAGTGCGCCGCATTATGGAAAGCGGGGTCAAAAGCAACAAGCGTTTTGTGTTGCGTGAAGCCAACAATTTAGCCCCTTATACCCCTGTGGTAAATATAGCAGCTATGTATGAGGCATGCAAAGAATATGGAAAATACTGAAGGCAATAGAGCCCATAAACCGGACAGAAGAGGCCGTGTTTATCCTCTATATAGAGAAAGTAAGAAGTAAAAAGATGGTAACTCTTCACAGAGGGCCGGTGAGCAGTGAAATATGAAGAGGTCTGGAGAAAGATGTTACTGGGATTCATACCCCGAGGAGAATATTTCCCCTCAATTTGACGCAGAGCCATCAGGATTGACACTACGTATTAAATTTATAAAATATAAACATAAGTGAACATTAACTATGAAAGAAAATAGTTTTATTATCACTTTAAGGCTTAATAGTGGAGAGTTAGTAGATATTTTTGTAAATCAGTTTCAATATCCATTACAATGGATATTGAACTTATAGGAAGTGAAAGGGACCTTGTAGTAAATAGGAAGAACCATCAGATAACATTCTATAATAATTCTAATAAATGGGAAGAGACATCTGCCTGCGGGTTTAGTAGTGATGTTCCGTGCATCCTTCTCTTTCAAGCTAATGAATTTCTCGATACTTTAGAAAGAGTAAGTCGTGAAAAGAAAATTTGCTTAGTATACCAGTTCAAACTTGCTTTAAAAAGCATCGAGTCGCTCGTTTGGTGGCGAATCCAAGTTTCAGAAAATTGTACTTTCTGAAACTTACATGTAGCCATCTGGGGTGTTTGTTTTTTTCAGTGTCGCATATCGCATGCATTATTACAGAATAACTATAAATAGAGCCTCAAAATAATTGACTAAGATGGATAAATATGATATGTTTTGAGTCGTCTAAGAAAAAGACTAGGGAGGCGATAAGCATAGAAGTAAAATACCGCGTTAACCATCAGATTGGAGCGCGGGAAGTGAGATTGATTTCTCCGGAGGGAGAGCAGCTGGGAGTTGTTCCCTTGAAAAAAGCTCTGGAGATGGCTGAAGAAGCGGGCCTGGATCTGGTAGAGGTAGCTCCTGATGCCAACCCTCCTGTGTGTCGAATAATGGATTATGGGAAGTTCAGGTATGAAAAGGAGAAAAAAATTAAGCTCTCCCGTAAGAAGCAAAAAACTTCTGAGTTAAAGCAACTTAACTTAAGACCCAAGATTGACGAACATGATTACCAGGTAAAACTCAGGAACGCCCTTCGCTTTTTAGAAGATGGTGATCGGGTAAAAATAACGGTCAGGTTTCGAGGAAGAGAGATGACTTTCCAGGAAAGAGGAGAAGAACTCTTAAAAAGGATGATAGCCGACTTAGAAGAAGTGGGGAAAGTGGAACAGGATATAAAACATGAGGGGCCCCATCTTACAGTTACTTTAGCCCCTAAGAAGTGAGGAGGAATGACTATGCCTAAGATGAAAACTCATCGAGGTGCAGCAAAGCGGTTTAAAGTTACTGCTACTGGTAAAATAAAAAGAAAGCAGGCTGGGAAAAGTCATCTTTTGGCTCACAAAAGTAGAGATAGGAAAAGAAGACTTAAAAAATCTGTTATCTTGAATAAAGCGGAAGAAAAAAGGGTGCAGAAATTGCTTGCTCGTGCTTGAAGGAGTGAATAGAGTATGCCTAGAGTAAAAAGCAGTGTAGCTTCTCGAAAGAGAAGAAAGAAAACCATGAAGTCGGCCAAAGGCTATCGGGGGGCTCGTTCCCGTTCTTACCGAAGAGCTAAAGAACAAGAAATGAGGTCTCAGGCTTATGCCTATCGAGACCGAAAAACCCGTAAACGGGATTTTCGTCGTTTATGGATTGTGCGGATAAATGCTGCAGCGAGAGCAGAAGGCATAACTTATAGTGAGTTTATGGGTGCTCTCCGCAAAGCGGGAGTAAATCTGGATCGGAAAAACCTCTCTCGCCTGTCCATTGAAGACCAAGAAGCCTTCCAAAAGCTGGTGGAAATAGCCAAATCCCAGCTCTAAATTTTTGATTTTGTCCTTTCATTCTGAAAAATTGAAAACCACTAACAGTTTTCCGGTTATTTTATGGGAATGGAGGAAATGTTTTGCGAGAGTTAGAAGAATATTGGGAAAGTTTTCAGGAAGAGCTTAGAGAAGTCAATACCCTGAGTGACTGGAATTACCTGAAAGGTAAATACGTGGGGAAAAAAAGCCGGTGGGGAGAATTTTTAAGTGAGCTAAAAGAGCTGCCTGCCGAGGAGAAAAGAGTCTGGGGTAGAAAAATTAACCAGCTCAAGCGGGAAATGGAAGAGTTACTGGAGAAAAAATACCAGGAGCTTCTCTCCACTGAGGAAAAGTCAGAAATTGATATTACTCTTCCCGGAAAGAAAGGATGGTCGGGTTCCTTCCATCCTGTTCTCCTTACCCGGGATTGGATTTTGGCCATCTTTGAGAGTCTGGGATTTAGGATAGAAGAAGGACCGGAGATAGAAACCGAGTTTTACAACTTTGAAGCCCTGAATATTCCCCCTGACCATCCCGCTCGAGACGATCAAGATTCTTTTTATCTGGCTCCCGGTTATCTACTTCGCACCCACACTTCTCCTGCTCAAATCCGGGTGATGGAAAAAATGGAACCTCCTTTTAAAGTGGTAGTTCCAGGAAAATGCTATCGTCGAGATGCCTTTGATGCTACTCATAGTCCTATGTTTCACCAAATAGAGGGTCTGGTAGTGGCTGAAGATATTTCCATGGGGGATTTGAAAGGCACCTTAGAGACTTTTGTACGTCGTTTTTTCGGAGAGGAGAGAAAGACAAGGTTTCGTCCCGGGTATTTTCCTTTTACTGAGCCCAGCGCAGAAGTAGATGTTTCCTGCGGAGTATGTGGAGGCAAAGGTTGCCGCTCCTGCGGATATAGTGGATGGTTAGAAATCCTGGGGTGTGGCTTAGTTCATCCTCAGGTTTTTGTTCATGCTGGCTATGACCCTCAAAAGGTACGAGGGTTTGCCTTTGGCATGGGGGTGGAAAGAATTACCATGCTCAAATTCGGCATAAAAGATATAAGGTGGTTTTTAGAAAACGATGTGCAGTTTTTGGAGCAATTTAAGATTTTTTAGGTGAGGCCGGTATTATTATGAGAATTTCCTATGGTATTTTAAAAAGATTTTTACCTGATTTAGACCTCCCCGGCGAAGAATTGGCTACTCTTCTTACTGAACAAGGGTTGATGGTGGAGAAAATCTGGAAAACAGAGGAGATATTTCCTTTTCCTCTTGTGGTAGCTACATTGGATAACGTAAAAAAAGGAATACTTTATTCCGAAGGAGAGGTTCATTTTCGAGGAGAGGTTTGGAATATAAAAGTAGATAACTGGGGTATGCCTGAGGAGAAAAGTAAAATAATAGTGGGAATGGAAGAGGGGATACCTCATTTTTTGCCCTGGGGAGGAGGAAGGGAAGAAATAATAGATTTTCTGATTACTGTTCCTTTTCCTGCAGAAGAAGGAGAGGAAGTCACCTCTCTTCTTTTAGGTGATGATGTAATTTTAGATATAGAAGTCACTGCTAATCGGGGAGACTGTCTTTCTTCTCTGGGTGTAGCTCGAGAGGTAGGGGCAAAATTAGATCTCAAGTGGCAAATCCCCCCGGTTACTTATGAGGAAGCCGATACTCCTGCTGATTTCAGTTTGGAAAACCAGGCACCGGATCTCTGTCCTTATTATACGGGAAAACATCTGAGGCGACTTTCTGTTCGTCCTTCCCCCTGGTGGGTGGTGAAAGAACTTTCTTTTTTGGGCTTGAGGCCGGTTAATAACGTAGTGGATTTTACTAACTTAGTAATGATGGAGATTGGCCAGCCTTTGCACGCTTTTGATGCCTCAGTTATTAAGGGGCGGAAAGTAGTGGTGAGAAGAGCGCAAGAGGGAGAAAAGCTAATTACCCTTGATGGGATAGAAAGAGAGCTATCTTCAGAGATGCTGGTAATAGCCGATGCTGAGCGTCCCATAGGTATAGCAGGAGTGATGGGGGGAAAAGAGAGCGAAATTACTCCTTTTACCTCAGAGGTATTTTTAGAAGCAGCTATTTTTGACCGGGTGGCGGTGAGAAAAACAGCTAAAGCCTTGGGGATGAGAACCGAAGCCTCTGCTCGTTTTGAGCGAGGGGTAGATCCAGAAAAAGTGACTTATGCTTCTCGTCGAGTGCTTCACCTTCTAGGAAAAGATGGAGAACCCGCCTCCGGCTGGCTTATAGCGGGTAGCCCTCCTGAAGAAGAGCGAAGAGTATCTTTTTCTCCCCAGGAGGTAGAAAAAACATTGGGTTGTTCTGTAACCAGGGAGGAAATGATAAAAATTTTGACTGGATTGGGTTTTGAGATAGACTCCTCTTCTAGAGGAGAGACCATTCAAGTTAAAGCTCCCAGCTGGCGAAGTGATGTTTATCTTCCTGTAGATATTGCCGAAGAAATAGGTCGAATACACGGTTATGATAAAATTATCCCTCGTCTCCCCCAGTTTTCTTTTGACCCTGGAAACAAAGATAAGGGTATCCTCACAGAAGAAAAATTGAGGAGACACCTGGTAGATAGAGGTTTGAAAGAAATAGTCAGTTTTCCTCTAATTAGCCCCCGGTTAGCGGAGTTATGGGGGACAAAAGAAGAACAGATAGAGATCAAAAATCCTCTTTCTCAAGAGCAATCTTATCTTCGCCCTCATCTTCTTTTATCAACTTTGGAGGTTTTGAAGATCAATGCTACCCGGGGAAGAAATAACTGGGGATTATTTGAAATAGGGAAAGTATTCCGAAAGGGGCTAAATTTTCCTTTTCAAGAAGAAAAAAGGCTGTTTATAGCTTTAACTGGTTATTTGTTGCCTCCTCTGTGGCAGAAGGGCGGAGAAGTGGATATTTTCTTACTGAAGGGCTTAATAGAAGAACTTCTGGATATAGCGGGTTTTGAACAAGAAGAAATCTGTTTCCGGGAGGACGGAGGATTTGGTTTAGAACCTTCTTCTTCTTTTCGAGTAGAAATTTCGAAACAAGAAGCAGGAAGAGGAGGGATTTTATCCTCTTCCTTTATTCGAGAATGGGGTTTTGGGGCTGAAATATATGTAGCGGAGCTTAATCTGGATTTATTAATTACTGAAGAAAAGAAAACTTTCCAGTTACAAGAAGTGGTTACTTTTCCCTCTGTGGTTCGAGATATTTCTCTTCTGGTAGATGAGGCTACTAGATGGGGGGAAATAGAAGAAATAGTGAAAAGTACCATCTCTCGGGAAAGAATGGAGGTAGAAGCGGTAGAAATTTTTGACCTTTTCCAGGGAGGAAATGTTCCTCAGGGTAAGAAGAATTTTTCTTTTCGGGTTACTTTTCGCTCCCCGGAGAGGACTTTGAATGATGAGGAAGTAGATAAATGGGTGCAAAAAATTAAAGCGGACCTCAAAGAAAAAGAAGGTCTGCTTTTGCGGGAGGAACTGGTAAGTTTTTGACCATAGATTGGTATTCCATTGTAGGTCTGATAATATTAGGTATCAACATCATAAGGAGCGCTTTGCGGGGGTTTAGTAAAGAGTCCCTGGGGTTAATAGGTTTTCTGGGTGGTCTGGTAGCAGGTTTACAGTATTATCCTGTGATAGGTGGTTTTTTTGCTCATTTGTTGGGCAAGTATTATATCTGGCTTTCCCCGGTGGGTTTTCTACTTCTTTTTTTGCCTTTAGTTATAATTTCCTCCTGGGTAGGGGTACGGTTCCGGAAAGTATTTGAAAATTTGGATATAGTGTGGGTGGATTCGATTTTGGGTTCCGTAACAGGAATAGCAAAGGGAGTCTTATGGTTTTCCCTTCTCACTCTTTTTCTTCTCAATCTCTCCTACTTTTCGGTGGTGAATCAACACATTTATCGTTCCTCTCTTTATTTTCGATTGATTCAGCCTCTTTTTATTTACTTATATGAGTGGGTGCGAGAGATTCCTCACCTTCAATTTTTACAAGGAATATTACAAAAAGGGATAGGATGGGTATAAATCTCTCTCCTTTAGTTCTGGAAACTTTTGACTTTGATAAGATTGTAGAACGCTTAGTATCTCTCTGTTCTTCTTCCCCTGCTCAAGAACTAGCCCGCTCTATCACTCCTTTTCCTGTGGAAGAGGTTTATCTCAGGATTCAAGAAGCCCGAGAAGCTCTGGATATGGTCCAGTTTGACGGAGCTTTGAGTTTTCGAGGATTATCTGACCTTGGCCCTCTTTTTTCCCGAATAGAAGTGGTGGGTTCTTCCCTGAGCTTAGAGAATTTAATAGAGATTTTAAATTTTTTCCGATTGAGTTTGGAAATTCAAGAAGAAGCAAAAGAGCGAAAGATAAAAGAGAAGTACCCTTCTCTTTCTCCCTACTTTGATAGAATAAAGAATTTTCGTCCTCTGGTAAAGAAAATGGAGAAAGTTATTTCTAAGGAGGGCTATATTTTGGATACGGCAAGCGAGAGGCTCTGGGCGCTTAGAAAGAGGATTAAATTTCTCCAGGATAGAATTGGAAGAGAGTTAGAAGATATGCTCAATAGTTCTCGCTTAGCTCCTCTTCTCCAGGACAGGACCTATACCCAGAGAAGAGGACGGTATGTCATTCCTTTGAAAATTCAATATCGCAATGCTATAGATGGTCTGGTAATCGATTATTCTTCCAGTGGCTCAACTGTTTTTATTGAACCAGCTAAGATTTTGGAATTGGATAACGAATTGGAATTGAATCGGTTGCAAGAAGAAGAGGAGATTGCTCGCTTACTGCGGGAGCTAACTTCCGAGCTTCGCCCTTTTTTGGGAGAAATAGGAGAGAGTTATGAGACTTTAGTCTATCTGGATCTATTGCAAGCTAAGGCTAATTTAGGTAAATCGTGGAGGGGAAATGTGCCTCAATGGGGAGAAAATCTGGTAATTCGTGGTGGTCACCATCCTCTGTTGGGAGAAAAAGCGGTTCCCTTTGACCTGGAGCTATCTCCTGATAAATGTATTTTGGTGATAAGTGGACCTAATGCCGGAGGCAAAACTGTCCTTTTAAAAAGTGTAGCTTTAATAGTTTTTCTGACTTTTTGTGGTATTCCTCCGCCCCTGGAGAAAGGCTCATCTCTCCCTCTTTACCGTTATCTTTTTGTAGATATTGGTGACCATCAAGATTTGGAAAACGAACTGAGCACTTTTACTTATCGTCTGAATGGCTTGAAGAAAGCGTTACAGGAGGCTGAAAGCCCGGCTCTGTTTTTAATTGATGAGTTAGGAGGTGGTACAGACCCGGAGGAAGGTTCTGCCTTAGCTATAGCTATTCTTCAATATCTCCAAAAAAGGGGAATCACTACCTTAGTTACCACTCATCTTCCAGCGGTGAAACAATATGCTTTTCAAGAAGAAGGAGCAGTTCCAGCATCTTTAGCTTTTGACCCCCAGACTCTGGAACCTACTTATCAGTTAGTGGTGGGGGAGATTGGGCCCAGTTATGGAATCCATATTGCCGAGAGAGTGGGTATTCCTCCGGAGATCATTCAAACTGCCATTGCCATTGTAGATAAAAAAGAGTGGGAATTTAATCAGCTTCTTCTTGTCCTATCCCAGCGTCGGAAAGATTTGGACAGGTTGGTGGAAGAATATGAAAGTAAAATGGAGGAGTTACAGGAGAAAGAAGAAACATTGAAGCAGAAAGAGGAGGAACTGGAGAGGAAAAAGAGGAAGATAGAAAAGGAGATAAAAGAAGAGTTTGCTGGCTATCTTCGCCGCACTCGAGGGGAAATATCTCAACTGGTAGGAAAGCTGAGAAAAGAGGAAAGATTGAATCAGGAGGAGTATCAAAAGTTAAAGAAGCGCCTGAGAGAAGAAGAAAAGCGATGGGAAGAATTAGCTAGAGATGTAGAAGCTCCCTCTCTGCAGGAAAATTGGCAGGAAGGAGAAATAGCTGTAGTTGATTTTCTCCGGCAGGAGGGGGAAATTATTTCCCTGGATTTCAAAAAGAAAGAAGCGGTGGTAGAAATAGAAGGAAGAAAGGTTAAAACCTCTTTTTCTCATCTTAAGAGAGCAGAAAGCGAACTTGAAAAGAACAAATTATCTTCTTCTGTGGTGAGTTATTCTTCTCCTGTGCCTCGGGTTGGGAACCAGATAGAAATAATAGCTCTTAGCCGAGAAGAAGCTCAGGAAAAGCTAGAGAAATATTTTGATCAGGTAATCCTCACTGGCTTCCAAACTGTTTATGTTATTCATGGAAAGGGAGAGGGTATTCTTCGGGAGGCCACTCATCAGTTTTTGCGCGACCATCCTTACGTGGAAAGCTTCCGCCTGGGATCTCCCGAAGAGGGAGGAGCGGGAATTACTGTAGTCACCCTTAAATCTTAGCTTCCTGGTTACTCGCTACACCACTCCCGGGGTTCTGTTCCCGCTTTGAAAGGAAGGGTAACCGCACTGCAGTTGGAAGACGCCAGTTTTCCACTTCTCATACAAACTTTTACCTCTCTTATTCCCGGAGGAGGGGTAAAATCGTGAACGGGAATATCTTGGTGAGCTTCCTTCATAACCTGGGAAAACAAAGGAGCAGCTATTACTCCTCCAGTTTTTCGCGGACCTAAAGGAGTGCGGTCATCGTTACCTAAATATATTCCGCAGACTAAATCAGGGGTGAAGCCCACAAACCAGGCATCAATGAAATCTTCGGTCGTCCCGGTTTTACCTCCTGCGGGACGATCTATTCGGGCTGCTTTTGCTGTTCCTCGCTCTATTACTCCCTGCAATAGGCGGGCCATAATATAAGCAGTATCTTCTGATAGAGCTCGACGTAAGGTTCTCTGGCTTTCATAGAGAGTTTCTCCAGAAAAATTCTCTATACGTAAGATGGCAATGGGTTCAGGGACCAGGCCTCTATTAGCAAAAGCGCAATAAGCATTGGTTAACTCCAAGAGGTTTACTTCTGAGGTTCCTAAGGCCAGGGACAAATCTCGGCGAAGATCACTCTTAATTCCCATTTTACGAGCATAATTTATTACTTTATCTACTCCAGTTTCCTGCAGGAGTTTTATCCCGATTATGTTTACTGATTTTTCTAAAGCTTCTCTTAAAGTAATGGGGCCGTTAAAAGTCTTTTCATAGTTTTGGGGTTTCCAGCCATTAGGAAAAACCAGAGGTTCATCCACTAAAATGGTACTGGGTGTGAAACCGCTATCTAGAGCAGCAGAATAGATGAAAGGCTTGAAAGCAGACCCGGGTTGACGGTAGGCTTGAACCGCCCGGTTGAACTTGCTCTCATCATAATCTCGTCCTCCTACCATGGTTTTGATATAGCCAGTTTGGGGTTCAATGCACAGAATAGCTCCTTGATATCCACTGTCTTTTAGAGCTTGATCGGCTACTTTTTGGATGTCTAAATCTATGGTGGTGTATATTTTTAACCCTCCACCAAATATAGTTTCTTCATTATAACTTTTTTGTAGTTCCTTAATAAGATAATCCACAAAATAGGGGGCCGGAGAGCGGTTTTTCTCTCTCCCAGAAAGGACTATAGGGGTAGCGAGAGCCTCTTCCAGCTCTTCTTTAGAAATAAAACCGGCCTCTTTCATTCTTCTCAGTACTCTTCTTTGTTGTCTCTGGGCAGCAGATAAATCTACATAAGGAGAAAAATTGCCTGGGGAGCGAGCCACTCCCGCTAACATGGCTATTTCTGCCAGATTGAGATCTTCTAAGTTTTTTCCAAAATAAATCTGGGCAGCAGCCTTTATTCCATAAGCACCATGCCCAAAATAAATCTGATTTAGATAAGCTTCTAATATTTCATTCTTGGTATATTTTTTTTCTAAGGTGAAAGCCAAGAAAATCTCTTGTATTTTTCTTTTCCAGGTACGGTGATGGGAAAGGAACAGGTTTCGAGAAAGCTGCTGGGTTATAGTGCTTGCCCCTTCTACTATATCCATGTTTATCAGGTTTTGCCAGGCTGCTCGAGCAATGCCCCCTGGGTCTATACCCGGGTGGTGATAAAAATTTTGATCTTCACTGGCAATGAAAGCCTTCTTTATTATATCCGGGATTTGGGAGAGCTCAACATACTCCCTATTCTCGGTAAAGAGCTCTGCCAGAAGGCGACCCTCGATATCATAGATACGAGTGGTTAAAGGAGGAGAAAAATCATCTAATTGACTGGAAACTGTTTTTAAATCACCCAGCACAAAAACAAAAAGCACACACCATATTATTCCTCCTACCAAAAGACCGCAGAGGAAAACCAACCAGGGAGAGTTATTTTTAGTCTTTTTCACGACTTTCATTCTATATAATGTGAAATCCTTTCTTTATTTGATATAGTATAATAAAATAGCTTCATGGACAAAAGTCAAGGTTCGGAAAAAATCAGAAAAATTTCTCGAGCTGCTCTAATAGCTGCTCTTTACGTTTTATTAACCATTCTTCCCCCTTTTTATTCTTTTTCTTATGGTCCCATCCAGGTGAGGGTAGCAGAATGTTTGACTGTTCTACCCTTTCTTTTTCCCGAGACCATATGGGGTTTGGGCTTGGGTTGTTTTTTAGCTAATTTAGTGGGAGGCTTGGGTTTTTATGACTTTTTTCTGGGAACTATTTTTACTATCGTGGCTGGATATTTAACATCTCGGGTTCCTTATCCTTTTTTGGCCCCTCTGCCTCCCGTTTTGATAAATGGTTTTGGTGTATCTATCTACCTTTCTTTGTGGTTTAGAGTTCCTTATTTGTACTCGGTGCTTTACGTTATGCTGGGAGAAAGTATAGCTGCTTATGGTTTGGGATATCCTCTTTTGACATTTTTATTAACTAAACTAAAATATTACAGAAAGGAGCATGGATGAAATTGTCCCCAAAAGAGAGATTAGATAAAGACCTGGCGCTCATTGAACGAGGAGTAGAAGAAATCATCGGAATAGAAGATTTGAAGAGAAAATTATTGCGTTTTTACCAAACTGGTAAACCTTTAGTGGTAAAAGAGGGCTTTGACCCCAGTGCCCCCGATATTCATCTGGGACATACTGTTACTTTAAGAAAATTACGTCAATTCCAGGATTTGGGGCACCAAGTAGTTTTTTTAATTGGTGATTTTACGGGAAGAATTGGAGACCCCTCCGGCAGAAGCGAAACTCGTCGGCAATTGACCGAGGAAGAAGTTAAGCAAAATGCCCAAACCTACGCTCAGCAGGTTTCTAAAATTCTCGATTTACAAAAAACTATCATCGAGTTTAACAGCAAGTGGTTGAGCAAATTAACTCTTGCTGACTTGATTGAGATTACTTCTCGTATTACCGTAGCCCGGATGTTAGAGCGAGAAGATTTCGCTAAAAGACTGAAAACCGGAAAACCGGTGGGATTACATGAATTTCTCTATCCTGTGATGCAGGCTTACGATTCGGTGGCTCTTCAAGCTGATGTAGAGTTAGGGGGGAGAGACCAGCGCTTTAATCTTTTAGTAGGCCGGGACCTGCAGAGAGAGCTTGGTCAGGAACCTCAGGTGGTAATAACTATGCCTCTTTTAGAAGGAACCGATGGGGTAGAAAAAATGAGCAAAAGCTTGGGTAATTACATTGGTATAGACGAACCTCCTTTTACTATGTTTGGTAAAGTTATGTCCATTCCTGACTCTTTAATCGAAAAATATTTTCTTCTGGTGACTGATGTCTCCGTAGAAGAAATTCAGAAAATGAAGACTGAATATGAAAAAGGTGAGCTTCATCCTCGGGATTGGAAAAAACGGTTAGCTTTTGAGATAGTTCGGATGTATCACGGAGAAAAAGAAGCTATCCTCTCTCAGGAAGATTTCGAACGAGCTTTTACCCGCAAAGAGATGCCCGAGGAAGCCCATGAAATAGTAATTCCCTCTTCTCTTCTCAGGGAGGGGAAAATCTGGATTTTGAGACTCCTCCAGGAAACGGGGGTTTCCTCTTCCAATGCCGAGTTGCGAAGACTTATCGAACAGGGTGGAGTATATTTTAATGGAGAAAGAATTTCTAATGTAAATACTGACCTTCCCATACAAGATGGTGATTACCTGAAAGTGGGCAAAAAAGATTTCTTCCGGATTAAATTAGAAGGCTGATCCCTGGCTTTTTTTCTTCTCGGGAAAAGTTTGCAAAAGGGGTAATCGGTTATTTTTTAGCCAGGAGGGTGGACTCTCACCGGGGCAACTTTAATTCATGTATTGGGTAATTTGGTTCTCTCCTCCTTTTCTTCCCGGGTCACGAGAGGAGGGGTCAGGTAGTTTACCACTTTTTAAAAATTTAATTCCATATCCATCCCTCGGTCAGTTTTTCACCCTGCACGGAAATATAAATTTCTTTTTCTTCCTGAGGAGAGAGTATTACTTCAAAGGAAAGCAAGCTTGCTTCTTCTAACTTTACCGGGAGCGAAGAAGAAATTATCTCTAAACTGGGAAACACTCGGTCATATACTATAATTTTTTTAGCTTCCTCCCCGCGGTTTTGCAGGCGATACGATTTTTCTTCTTTAGTATCATAAAGGACTTCTTTTCCCGCAGCGTCCCATATCTTGTTAATTTTTTCCTGGTGGATAATGGTCTCTTCCAAGATAATATCTGCAGTTTCTCCCAAGGGGAGCTCCAGATGCCCTTCTCCCGCAGGATAAAAATTTCCTTCTCCTAAAAAAGTAGTCATTTGTTCTTCTTGCTCAAAGCATTCTACTTTGGCTGGAAACAAAAGATGAGGGGGTAATTTTATTTTCCAGAATAGTTTGGCCCCGCCTTCTTTACTATAGTATTTGATCACTTTTTCTGCCTCTTCTGCTATAGTAGAAGCCAAGAGAAGGCGTTTTTCTCTGTGGGGCTCAAGGTCTAAAACAAACTCTCTTTCCAGTATTTTTAATCTGACGCCGGGGGAGGAATAAGGTCCCAGTTCCTTTATGGTTAACCAGAGAAGTACCTGAGGACGGGCATTTTTCTTTTCCCAGATTACCTGATAAATAAATTGAGATTCTATGTCTTTTTGGGGATAAAGGAGGATAATTTCTCCTTTTCTCTCTTCTTCTGCTTCGATAGAAAGATGGGAAGTTAAACTGTTCAGCTCATGAGCGATACTTTTTAAACGTCCTCCCTGGACTTTCCAGGATACATTTTCTAGCTCTTTCCCCTCTGTTCGCTGCCATAAGAAATGATTGGTGCCCTTTTGAAAATTTACCGGCCACACTTCTTGACCAAATATCTGACCATCAGGAAAAACCAGTAGATATTCCTCTTTTTGACTATATTGGAGGAGCTCCTGAGCAGGTAGGGAGTTCCCTACAAGCATAAAAGCAAAACACAGAAACAAGAAAATCTTTTTCATGAAACAGCCTCCTCAAACCGGTAAGATAGAACCACTTCTTTTTTCTCCGCAGGTAAAAGAGTCGTTTTTTTAAATGCTTTATGGTCTTTCCATTCCCATCCTGCAGTTAGAATCCCGCCTGGGGGAGCAGGGACTGGCTCTATTAACTCTACGTGTATTTCTTCATCTCTTTGATTTTCTATCTCAAAAGTAATTTTTACCCGGGATATGAAACCTACCACTTCTTTTTTATCACTGAAACGAGCTTCTTCTCGCTGGTACTCAGTAATTTTTCGCTTTATGGAAATTAAAGGCGGGGCAGAAATGGAAAGTTCTGCCTTTTCTCCTGTGCGTGCTCCTGGAAAGAGTTCTTCAACAGGAGGTCGGTCTTCCCAGAAGAGATTGATAACTCCGGGAGGAAGGGGGTTTTGAGGGTTTTCGAAGGTAAGGACCTGGTAAATTTCCCCTTCCTGGAAACGGATAATCTCCTCAAAAAGAAAAGTCTGAGGAGGAAGGACAAATTGTAGTATGGTAGAGGGTGAGATTTCTACCTTTTCGGGGAAGGTAAAAAGCTGGTATTCAGAAACTCTCTCCCTTCTGGGGGCAGAAGAATCCTTCCCAGATAATGCTTCTTCTGCCATTCCCTCACCAAGGGCTTTAGTGGCAAAAATGGGGATCTCTTCTTGCCACAGAGGTGTACCAAACAGCCAACTCAGAGAAACTTCTTTTTCTTGCCTTTTACTCTGGTTGGTGATGAGGATAGAAGGGTAGAGTATCAGCTCATTTCTCTCTTTGTGAATAATACAATCATAAAATTCTCTCCAATCCCATCCTTCTTCAAAGAAACCCAGGATTATCTGGTATTTTCCCGGGGAATGAGCAAAGAGAGAAATTTCTTGACCTCCGGAGATATTTTCTATTTTCTCCAGGTTAACTTCTTTAGATAGAGGAGTGAGCAATAATCTTTTTCCTGTTAAGTTTTCCGAGGAGAAAATTAATTTATTTTCTCCAGAAGAAAGATTAAGAGAAAATATTTCCTCTATCCAGGCTTTGTTCACTCCTTGATATACGACTATACGAACCTCATCAGGAGCTAAAGGCTGAGAAACGAAAGCACACACAGAAGCAGAGGGTGATAGAGTGAAAAAGCAGAGAACAGGAATAGCCAATTTTAAAATAAATTCTTTATCCACTTTTTCCCTCCTTTTATCATAGTTTCTCTCATTATAACATTCCTGAGCTAAAAAGGCTTTTGGCTTTGAACGATACCATCTTTCAAGAACTGATCTGAAAAGAAGAGATTATCCAGTTTTAGTATGTACAATTTGTGAAACGCATGGCTGTGAAGATTAAGTTAAGTATCGCGTAAATATACGACGCATAGAGAAATAGGTCTTGACTTGCGGATTGCACTACATATAAAATCAATGTACGAAGCTTACGAAAATAACTTAAGGAGATTTGCAAATGACTAAGCGAGAAATGAACATAAGGATTTTTCAGAGAGAGGAGATTCCCTATCCTTTTTTCCAGCCCCGCATTGAATCCTGGCTTCATTGGCACAGACAGTTCAATAAATTGCCCGATAGATATAAAGATTATACTCTTTTAGAACTATATGACGATTTAGATATCTCTATGAGATATGTCGCTTATTATACGGGTATGCCAAATCCTGTGGATATAGAGTATGCTGATACTGTAAAGATAGGTAATATCCAGAAAAATCGGGAAGAGATGCTGACAGTTATAGAGACGCCTTTCGGAGAACTGGTAAGAGAGATGAAATTAGCTTCTGATGGAAATTGGAGAACTTCTGAGTCACCCATAAAAAGAAAAGAAGATGTAAGAAAAGCTCGATGGGTTTTTGAACATACTCGGTATCACTTTGTGGAGGAGTATTTTGATCAGGGGAGCCAGTTTATAGGAGAGAGAGGAGAGCCTCAGTTTTTTCTACCCCGGAGTCCATACCAGACTCTTCATGTGGATAGTTCGTGGATGACTCTGGAAGGTTTAGTTTATGCTCTTACAGATTATCCTCAAGAGATAGAAGACCTGATGAAAGCCATAGATAGCTCCTATGATACCCTTTATGAGGAGATAATAGCCCATAAAGATAAGGTTAAAATAGTAAATTTTGGTGAAAATATCGATAGCCTGCTTCTCTCCCCTAAATATCTGGAAGGGTATTTGATACCATTTTATGAAAAGAGGTCTAACCAACTGAGGGATAATGGTATATATACCCATATCCATATAGATGGACATTTTAGGTCTATCCTTAAGTATTTAAAAGATTTACCGTTTGATGGGCTTGAGGCTCTAACTCCTCTGCCTCAGGGGGATGTTTCCATAGAAGAAATGAAGGAATCTATAGGAGATAAAATATTGCTGGATGGGATTCCGGCCCTGCTTTTTTTGCCTACCTATTCGGAAGAAGAGTTATATCAATGTGTGGAAAAGATAGTAAAGTTGTTTCATCCTGACCTGGTATTGGGCATTTCAGATGAAATTCCTGAAGGGGTGGGTGAGGAGGGGATAGAGAGGGTAAGATGGATATCTGAGTACTGTAAGTCTTTTAGATGATTTAGAAAGGAGTATCATGATGAGTATGGATAGGAAAGAAAGCTCACTACTCCCCAGGGAAAGATTCACGCAAGCCCTACAGAGAAAGCCTCTTAAAGGTAGGGTGCCTCATTTTGAACTGGTCTTTTTTCTCACTATGGAGGCTTTTGGAAAGGTTCATCCCTCTCACAGAAACTACAGTCAGTGGTTTCAGATGACCGAAAAAGAAAGACAGCTCCACAGAGAAGACATGGCCGATATCTATATAGCTACTGCGGAGAAATATGAGCATAGCGCAATCTTTCTTCACCCCAATCCCGGGACGTTAGAGGAGACTCTACGTCTTATAGATTTAGTGAGGGAGAGGAGCGGAAATAAATATTTTCTTATGGTAGAAGGAGATGCAACTTTTAGCGTTCCATCGGGTTCTGAAATGGTAAATTTTGTGTACAGGCTAAAGGATGAACCCCATCGAGTTAAAGAAGAGGCAGATTTCATGGTTAACAGAGCCCTGAAAAGGGCTGAGTTAATAGCCAAACATGGTGGGCTTGATGGTTTTGCATTGTGTTCCGATTACTGTTTCAACACCGGGCCTTTTTTAAGTCCCTCTCTATTTTCAGAGTTTATAACTCCGTATTTATCTAAACTGGTGAGGGGCTATAGAGATAGGGGCTTTTATGTAATTAAACACACCGATGGAAATATAATGCCTATTTTAGATCAGCTTGTCCAGGCTAATCCTCATGCTTTACACTCTTTAGATCCACAGGGAGGGGTGGATATAGCAGAGATTAAAAGATTGGTGGGGGATAGGATCTCTCTTATAGGTAATGTTAATTGTGGTCTTTTACAAACCGGGACAGACGAAGAAGTG
>JAKPIQ010000132.1 GCA_029549715.1 Candidatus Atribacteria bacterium
AGAATAGGACGTTCTCTTCCTGAGATTGTGGATATAGCAGTCAAACCGGACGAAAGATGGTGTACTTTTTCCACAACCAGAGCTGAGTATTACCAGGCGGGGGCGCATTTATATATTAAGGCAGCAGGCTATCATAATAGGCCAGAATTCGGGATTCTCTATCTAAACAGGAAAATAAAAGGTAATTTTGATGTTATTACAAAGATCGCTACCGAAGAGAATACCAGTCCTTATGCACCAGCTGGAATTATCGTAAAAAATAATATGAGAGATATGGAAGATTTAAATGGATATACTACAGTGGGCGCTATGTCCAGGCGGGGATATTTTTTTAACTGTCATACTTCTGTAAATAACTATTGTAAGCCTTATAAATATGCGCTGGGATGTCCAGAAGCCCCTTACTGGCTAAAACTTGAGAAGAGAGGGAATTTTTTTGCTGGTTATTATAGTAAAGATGGTGTTGACTGGGTTTTACTTAATAAAGCAAATGTTCCCGGTGCTGGCACATTTCAAGAGGTAGGTTTGTTTGTAAATTCTGCCAGTCCGGAAATGCGCATGGTAAAATTTGAGCACTTTAGCATCGAGGAAAGGAGTTAAAATAACGTGGTATGGCGATTTCTCTTCCCCGGACATAAAAACCTCATACCTGACTTTTCTAGGATATCCTTAAAAGGGATAATACTTTCCCTTGATTTTAGGCCAGTAATCCGCTCTGAGGTGGTACAGGTATTATGTTAAAATGTTAATATACTTTGGGGAGAGTCAGGAAGATACCTGAATGCAAGAGGAGGGTAGAAGTATGGTGGAAAATGGCAATAACTTTCAAGAGGAACGCTACTTGATAATAAATGCTGATGACTTTGGGATGAGCCACTCTACCAATCAAGCGGTTGTGGAGTTACTAAAGAACGGGTATATATCGTCAGCCAGTATTATGATGCCCTGCCCCTGGGCCTGCGAGGCAGCTTATTTTAGCCGAGAAAATCCCCAGTTTAGTGTGGGAATACATCTTACTTTTACCAGTGAATGGAAATATTATAAATGGGGTCCTGCTACGGTGTCACATAAAACAAATTCTTTAACTGATGATTACGGTTTTTTTTATGATTCAGCTTATGCAGTAGAAAGATATGCCGATCCTCTACAGGTGAGGCGAGAAATTGAAAGTCAAATAAAAAGAGCGCTAACCATGAAAGTGGAGCCATCTCATCTGGATAATCATATGGGTAGCCTTTATGGTTTATCCACCGGACGAGATTTTCTTAGTGCAGTCTTTGATTTCTGTGAAGAATATGGGTTACCTTTTAGATTGCCTAAAAAGCCACAGCAGGATATAGAACAGAAACTTCCCTTCAAGACTAAGGAAATGCTCTATAATCGGATTGCAGAAGCTGAGAGCAGGGGAATAATGCTACCAGACTATCTGATTGGACTTTCGACGGTGGAACATGCAGATTATGATGTGTGCCGGGAACAAATTATAAATACTTTAATTGGTTTAAAGCCCGGTGTCACAGAATTATACATTCATCCTGCTAAAGACTCGGAAGAACTTCGGGCAATTACTGAAAATTGGCCAGGGAGACACAATGAATACTTAGTTTTTCAGGACCCGGAAGTTAAAGAAGTTCTCGTTAGGGAAAATATTAAAATCATTTCCTGGAAAAATTTGCGTGATGTGCAGCGTAGAGGTAAACAAGATAAATCATAAGTATTATAAAAAGAGCAAGAATGTAGCTAAAAGGGGGTAGACGTCTATTAAAATATATATTGTCCGTCATGGTCAGCCACTTAGTGCAGAAATTGAACAAGATATACCTAATTCTCCCTTGGGGCCAAGGGGTAGAAAGCAGGCAATTCTTGCTGCTGCTGAGGTGGAAAAACTGGGGGGAGTGGATTATATTTACTCTAGTACATTATATCGGGCTCTGGATACTGCAAAAGCATTTTATGACTGGTTCCAGGTTCCCTGGTATGTATGGCCTGCACTCTGTGAAACTGGCCGGTCACAATGGCCGCGTTTACGAGAGATGCAAAATTGCAGCGAGGAATTGGCTGATGATTGTTGTAGAAGTGGTGTTACAGAAAAAGCACCTGAACTCGAGAGAGATTATCCTCGAGAGCGCTATCCCTTGTTGGGGGAACTGCAAGAGCAATATCCCCATATCGTTCTCTCTCAGCCTTTCGACTGGCCTGATAAGTGGTGGCTGCCCTTAGTGGATGAAACAAGAGAAGCAGCTTATGCGAGGGCGCGGAAAGTAATAGATGCAATTGAGCAGCAACATGGGAATGGTGACTGTCGTGTTGCTCTGGTAGGCCACGGGGCTTTTGGTTCGGTGCTGATGACTGTATTGGCTGAAGCTCCTCCATGTGATCATAACCGATTTAGATTTGCCCATACGGCTTTTAGTTGTGTTGAGTTGCGTGAAGATGGGACTATACAGGTGGTATTTGCTGATTATATTGCTCATTTGTATCCCCATTATCTGACAGGGTACTGATACAGGTATTTTAAAGGTCGTATTGTATTTCTACTTTTCATTATAATACCTTTAAATCTAAGGGCAAAAGGGATGTCAAAATGAAATGTACTCGATGTAAAAAAGAAGCTCTGGTCAAGTTGAGAAGACATAATGCCAAGTTTTGTGGAGATTGTTTTGAGATTTTCTTCTCCCGCCAGGTAGAATCAGCTATAAAAAAAGGGGAGATGTTTTCTAAGGAAGAAAAGGTGTTAGTGGGGGTATCAGGGGGAAAGGACAGCATGTCTCTGTGGCACTACCTTGAAAAAGCGGGATATGAGGTGGTGGCTATTCACTTTGATTTGGGAATAGAAGAACATTCTCAGAAATCCCGCCGGATAGTAGAAGAATTTGCTCGCCAGAAGTCCCTTCCTCTGGAAATTATAGAGGTCAAAAAGGAGGTAGGATTTTCCATTCCGGAAGTTAAAAAGCAGATTCCCTATCGTCCTGTCTGCTCTATGTGCGGTCTTATTAAAAGGTACCTTTTAAACTTCTGGGCCTTCAGAGAACAATTTCCGGTTTATGCCACCGGCCATAACTTAGATGATGAAGCGGCCACTCTTTTAGGTAATGTTTTGCACTGGCAGATAGATTACTTATCTCACCAGCATCCTACTCTCCCCAGTCCTCATCCCAAAATGGTGAAGAAAGTGAAGCCTTTTTATACTTTAACCGAAGAGGAGATAACAATTTATGCTCATCTCCAGAATATCCCCTTTTTAGAAGAGAGATGCCCCCTTTCACAGAGAGCCAAAAGCTGGGACTACAAAGAAGCGCTGAACTTCCTGGAAGAGAAGTCTCCAGGCACCAAGCATATGTTCTGGCTGGGATTTTTGGAGAGAGGACAAAAATACTTCCGGAAAGAAGAGCCCCCTCTCTATCTGGGAGAGTGCTCCATCTGTGGTATGCCCACCACTCAGGAGGTTTGTTCCTTCTGCCGGTTAATGCAAAAGGTAAAAGAAAGGGAGGAAAAATATCTTGATCGTAATGGCGGTAAATAGTGGCGGTTCATCTATCAAATATGAACTTTTTTCCATGGAGGAGAAGAAAGAAAGGTCTCTCGCCCGGGGGAGCGTAAAAAGACTATACCGCTCTGATTCTTTCTGGGAAGGAGAACAAGAAGGAGCCGGGACTAAAAAGGAAGTCCCCCACCTCGACCACGAAAAAGGCCTGCGCTTAATCATCGATATTCTAACTCAACAAGGGCCCTTGCGCAGTATGCAGGAGATTGAAGCAGTGGGAATAAAGCTTATCAATGGAGGAGCGAGGGTTACTCAAACTTCTTTTATCGACTCTGGAGTTACTCAGGCTCTTCAGGACCTCTCGGGGGTAACTCCGGTTCATAACCCTCCTTCCCTTTTAGCTATAGAGATGTTTCAAAAAATTCTTCCCCACACTCCTCTGATAGGAGTTTTTGAAACCACTTTTCACCTCTCTATACCTCTCCCTTACTGTACTTATGGCTTACCCTGGGAATTAAGTCAGAAATACGGTTTAAAAAAATTAGGGTTTCACGGTAACTCCCACCGCTACATAGCAGAAAGAATCACTTCTCTTACTTTCCGAGCTCAGAAAGTGATAAGCTGTCACTTAGGGAGTGGATGTAGTGTTTGTGCCATAAAAGAGGGGAAGTCGTTGGATATCTCGAGTGGTTTTACTCCTCAGAGCGGAACCATCATGTCCACTCGTCCGGGAGATTTTGACCCGCAAATAATTACTTATCTTGAAGAAAAAGAAGGCTTTTCTCCTCCGGAAATCAACCGTATTCTTACCAGGGAATCAGGACTTTTAGGGATATCGGGGTTAAGTGGAGAAATGTGGGAATTGGAGGAATTATCGAAGAGGGGAGAAGAGAGGGCAAAATTAGCGATAGAGGTGTTTATCTATCAGGTTAAAAAGTATATTGGAGCTTTTACTGCTCTTCTGAACGGCTTAGATAGTCTGGTCTTTACTGGAGGAATAGGAGAAAATGATAGTTTCATCAGGGAGGAAATCGGCAGAGACCTCGATTATTTAGGAATAAAAATCGACCGGGAGAAAAATCGAGAAATTAAAGGAAAAGAAGGAAAAATAAGTTGTTCTGCTTCTCCAGTTGAGGTATGGGTTATACCTACCAATGAGGAGTTAATGGTTGCCCGAGAGGCAGCCAGAATAGTCAAAGAAAAGAGGGAATAAAATAATGACTGCTGGTGAATATCATGATCAGGGATTTAACTGTTGTGAATCTGTTCTTCAAGGTCTGGGAGATTACTTAGGGGTAAAGAGCGATTTAATCCCCTCTATTGCTACTGGTTTTGGAGGAGGAATTGGACACACTGGAGGAGTGTGTGGGGCAATAACCGGAGCAGTGATGGCTCTGGGAATAAAATACGGGAGACAAGACCCCCAGGACAAAGAGCAACGAGATTGGCTCTACCGGAGAGTGGAGAATTTCTTGCAAGATGCAGAACAAGAGTTGGGGAGCTTGAATTGCCGGGATCTCATCGGTTTAACTTTGAACACTGATGAGGCAATGACAATTTACCGGGAGAAAAACCTGCGAAGAAAATGCCACCAGATAATCGAGCAGGTAGAGAAGTTAGCCCAGGCTTATTTATCTCGGGGCTAAATTAATCCTCTTTCCCGGTAGAAAGGAGCTAAAAGAGGAGGAAGTTCTGCATATTGGGCAAAAAGTTCCTCATATATTTCTTTTTGAGGAGAAGGTTCCCACACTGTGGTTTCTACTTTCACTCGATTTTTGGCTTCCTCTAAGTTCTTTACTATTCCTGCTCCCACCTGAGAAAAAAGGGACGCTCCCAGAACAGTAGCTTCGGCGCAAGACGTGGTAACCACCGGAAGGTTCAACACATCGGCTCTGATCTGGTTCCATAGCTTATTTTTAGCTCCTCCTCCTACCACTCGCACTCCCGGAGGGGTATAGTCGAACGCCTCCTGTAGAGCTAAAACCGCTTCTTTTAGCTGAAAAGATAGACCTTCTAAAGCAGCGCGAAAAACCTGCCCCCGGTCGGAAGTGAGCTCCAGACCCAGAATAGTCCCTTGAGTGGCATAAGGTTTAGTAGGGCCAGAGGGCATAAAAGCGGGAATCACTACCACTCCTCCTGCCCCGGGAGAGACGGAGCGGGCAGACTCTATCATTACCTCGTAGATATTTTTCTCATCCTTGATGTCGGAGAAAAAATTCCTCCTTACCCATTCCACCACTCCTCCGGCTATCATAAGCATTTGAGGGTTCCATAAGTTCTCTTCGGCATCTAATTCCGTTAAGCCTCCCTGCTCAAAAAAAGTAGAGGAATCTCGATAATAAGGAAGGCGCAGTGCAGCGATCTCCCAGGTGCCAGAGCTTAATACTAGCTCCTGGGGAGAGGCCAAAGAGCCCACTATAGCGAATTGTGTATCATGGCCAGCTGCAACCACTGGTGTACCCGGGGGAATCCCGGTTTCCTCGCTTGCTTTACCTTGGACTTTCCCGATTACCTCTCCGGGATGCTGAAGAGGAGGGAAAAAGGAAGGAGACAAATCCACCAGGGAGAGCAGGGGCTCCGACCAACATTTCTTTTCTATATCTAACATCATGGTAGTGGAAGCGGAGGTAAAATCTATACTCATCTCTCCACAGAGCTTGAAACTCAGGATACCGGGCATCATCAAAAAAGTATCAGCTTCATCTAAAGAGCGGGGAGCATTTTCTCGCAGCCACAGAAGTTTAAACAGGGTGTTGAAAGGTATTATCTGATACCCGGTGATGCGGAAAATCTCCCGGGGACTGAAGAAATTGGTGATTTCTTTAGCCTGGGGAACAGTTCTCTGGCACTGCCAGGAAATGACCGGGTAAGTCAAAGTGCCATCTTTTCGCACCGGTGCTCCATCTGCTCCAAAAGTGGTAACAGTAACGGCAAAAATCTCTTTTCCCACCTGGGAGATGACCTGCTGAATAGCCAGGGTTAATTTTCTCCAGATCTCATCGATATCCCAGATAAGAAAATCTTTTTCTCCTTCCTGGAAAGAAGGGGCATTGGGAAAAGAAGAAAGATGCAATATTTCTCCTCTCTCACTCACTGCTACCGCTCGAAGACTGGTAGCTCCGCAATCTAAGACTAAGCCATATCTTTCCATTATCTTCCTCCTCGAAGGGGATATATTCCGTACTTTTGAGCTTCCTGGTAGGCAGCTACCACATTAGAAGGAGGTACATCAGGCAAAATGTTGTGCACCTGATTAAAGACAAAGCCTCCTCCTGGTCCTAAAACATCTATTCTTTCTCTCACCTGTCTTCTTACTTCCTCTTCGGTGCCGTAAAGCAATACTCCCTGGGTTTCCACTCCTCCTCCCCAGAATACCAGGTCTCTACCGAACTCTTCCTTTAGTTTGCGAGGATCCATACCTTTAGCGGTGGTCTGTACCGGGTTGAGAATATCCACTCCAATTTCAATGAGGTCGGGAATGAAGGGATAAATACTGCCGCAGGAGTGGAGAAAAACTTTCACCCCGGGGTTGAGTCGATGAACCTCGTCATAGACCATTTTTTGATAGGGTTTGATTAAACGCCGGTAGAGGGAAGGGGAGAGATAAGGAGCGTTTTGCGTTCCTAAGTCGTCGCCCATCTGGATTATGTCTATCTCATCTCCTACTACTTGCAGGTATTTTCGCAAATTATGGATGTGGTTCTGAGCATTTTTCTGATTAAAATATTCTACTAATTCTGGTTTTTCTATCAGAAGAGTGAGATACTTCTCCAGGCCAAAAGTAAAAAGCCCATCTTCAAAGATGTTTCCACCGAAAGCTCCCAGAATGGCATAATCGGGATATTTCGTTTTTAGCTCCTGAAGCTCAGTTTGCAGAAAATCAACTTCTTTTTCATCTATAACGTAAAATTGATATCGGTCAATGTCTTCTTTTCTTTCTGCCCCGGCGAGGGGAAAAGAGGCCCAATCAAACCAGAAACCTCCCTGAGGCAAAACCGCCACCGCTTTACTGTCTACTACTATTTCTCTACTTCCGTTTTCTCGAGTTACTGGTTGAAAAGCAGCTGGGAACCAGATCTCCTCTCCAGTAGGCAAATTTCTCTTTTGAAACTCATCGATAGGAATGCCAAAAGTGGGAGCATAGCGGTGGAGCTGCACCACATCGGCATCAAAGAACTCTAAAATCTCTTTCTCTGGCTCTGCCAGCATCTGCATGAGGTCATATACCTTGACCATTCCTCCTTCCATTCCTAAATATTTTTTGAGCTGAAGGTAAGCCAGAACATGGATACCGGTAGAGCGCATCGCTCCAAAGTCAATGGGAACTCTATCTCCTTCCTCATGATTCAAGGCTAAAAGTACTCTTTCTCGATGAGTCAAACCACCATCACCTTCTCCTTCAGATTTGGTATCGCAAAAAAGCTCCAATGTGGGAGATTTCTTCTAATCGGGGGTTATCAGCAGTTATATATTTAATCTCCCCTCTTTGGAGAAGAACCTCTTCCATAGCTTCTTCTATTACATCTTCTACTGGAAGAGCCTCTTTTCCACAAAAGGTGCAAATTCCTTCTTGTAATGCTAAATAAGGGCAATCTTCACAAACGTATCCTGGCATGTGGTAATCATCATCTACTACCAAAGCCTGGCAAGCCCCCAGAGGTATGGAGCGTAAAACATTATCTATTCCTTTGGTAGCCAATCCTCCTCTATTTAAGGTCTCCACCAGTTGTTCCAGAATTCTATTATCTTCCTCTTCTTCTATTTTCCTTTCTGCTTTCAACGCCGCGTCAATTATGGTATTTATATGGTCTTTAGGACCAATATCCAGCCTTTCTTTCACCAGAGGCTGTAAATAGCTATGGAGAAGAGGAAAGAAAAGAGAGTAGTCTTCTACTTTCATGCCTATGAAAAGATACTCAAAATGTCCCCTTCTGAAGTGTTCCAGTACGGCATCGGCTACTCTTTGATAGTGACGCACAATTTTATTTTTAATGCTTCTCTCAATGCGGCGCTCCTCTAAGCCATACCATCCTCCTTCTTTTACTTTTCCTCGAACATCAGAATGATAAGCTTCATATTCTAATATCTCTCCCATGTACACGGTCAGCAACCGGGCCTCCCGCTGATCCACAAGAACCAGCATCAGCCGATGATATTCATCCAGAATTGCTATCAGAGGGCGAATATAAGGATCGGGGTCTACTACTACTTGAGATTTAACGGGCTGGGCAACCCGATAGACTTGAAAGAAATCACGTGCTGCATCAGCTATTATTACCAGGCCCCTCACTCTTCCTTTTAATTCAAAATGATTGATCACAAAATTCTCAATTTTCTTAAAATCCTCTTTTACTTTATCTAACATCTCCCTGGGCCAATCTTCTTTCTCTAAGGATTGTTGCTTATCCCGCAGTAAATTACGAGTTAGAGTGGTGAATTTACTGGAGGGGACGTGGCGAGGATCTACATTGAGGTAGAAAGAAGTGACTAAAGTCCCACCAGGCTGGAACTCCAGAAGCTCCCTTACCTCTTCTGCGGTAATTATATTGTCATTCATTTTGTTATACCTCCGTTTTCCAATTTGACAATGTTTGCTCAAAGGGGGGATAAATAATCCCTTTCTCGGTAATCAGAGCAGTAATTAAATGATGAGGAGTAACATCAAAAGCCGGATTTCTTACTCCTACCCCTATCGGGGCAATTCTCATTCCCCGCGGGGCAATTACTTCTTCTGGGTTTCTTTCCTCGATGGGGATTTCTTTGCCCTCTTTTATATTAAAGTCTACACTGGATAAGGGGAAAGCCATGTAAAAAGGTATTTTATGATAGTGGGATAGGACAGCCAAGGAGTAAGTGCCAATTTTGTTGGCTGCATCACCTTGTAAAGTCACCCGATCCGCTCCTACTATCACTTTATCTACCAGTTTTTGAGACATCAAATAACCAGCCATATTATCGCATATTACGGTAACCGGGATAGAATTTTTCATGAGCTCAAAAGCGGTAAGCCGGGCTCCCTGCCACAGAGGCCGGGTCTCATCGGCATAAACCTGAATTTTTTTTCCTTCTTGCAGCACTGCCCAGCTAATTGCTCCCAGAGCTGTTCCCCATCCGCTACAGGCTAAAGAACCAGTATTGCAATGGGTAAGCACTCTATCCCCATCCTCGAGGAGTTGAGCACCATGGCGGGCAATTTTTTCGTTGTTTTTATAATCTTCCTCTTCTATTTTTTTCGCCTCATCAATGAGGGAGTTAACTACCTCCCGGGGAGGCCAATCCTCCTTTTTCCCCTTCTCCCAGATATTCTTCAAGCGGTCTAAAGCCCAGGAGAGATTTACCGCTGTAGGGCGGGAGGTGCGTAAGTTCTCATCTACTTTTTCTAAAAAGCTAAACAGGTCTCTGACCTTACTTTTTTCTCCTTCTATAGCTCCAAGACACAACCCGTAAGCTGCTGCCACCCCTAAAAGCGGAGCTCCCCGAATTTTCAACTGATGGATGGCTTCTACCACCTCCCGGTAGTCAGCAGTTTCTATGTACACCTCTTCTTCTGGTAAAAGAGTTTGGTCTAAAAATTGAAGAGTTTCATCTTTCCATTCTACAGCTTTGAGCATAATATCACCTACCTCACTAATAAGTAATTACCACCTAATGTTGCTAAACTGACCAGGAAAGTAGCTATAACTAGACCCCCCAATATGAAGGGAAAGGACTCCCTCCAGGGCAGGCCAGCGAGAAAACAAACTACCGAGCCGGTCCACACTCCGGTGAAAGGAAGAGGGATACCCACAAATAACATTATTCCCCATTTGCCCCATTTTTCGTAGTTTTTAAACCGATTTTGGGCCTCCATTATATATTTAGACCAGAAATTACTGAACCATTCCCAGCGGAGGAGAAATTTCAAAAAGAAATTCAAAGCAAACATTACCAGAAAAAAAGGTAAAAGATTACAAATAAAAGATACTGCCACTACCCAGAAAAAAGGTAAATCCCTTACCAGCACTCCATAAGGAAGAGCTCCCCGGATTTCGCTTACTGGTAAAAAAGCCAGTAGCGCTACTTCCAGTAACTTCTGACCCATAGATTAGAGAGTTAGTCTTTTTATTACTTCTCTGGTAATCAAAGTAAGCTTGGGTTCAGCACTATTGGCTGCTTCTACTATATCTTCGAAGCTTACCTCTTCCACTACCCCGTCGATAGCCAGATCGGTGATACAGGAAATTCCCAGAACTCTCATTCCCGAATGACGAGCTACGATTACCTCAGGAACGGTAGACATGCCTACTGCATCAGCTCCAATGGTGATTAAAAAACGATATTCAGCGGGGGTTTCCAGGTTAGGCCCGGCTAAAGCTACATATACTCCCTGGTGTATATAAATCCCATTCTCCAGAGCAATCTGCAAAGCAAGATCAGCGAGTTCCCTGTCGTAAGCCTGAGACATATCAGGAAAGCGAGGTCCTAATTCTGGATCGTTTGGCCCCCGGAGGGGGTTATCTCCCAGGAGGTTGATATGGTCTCTGATAATCATTAAATCTCCTCTTTTCATATACCGGTTCATTCCTCCCGCTGCATTACTTACCAGAAGAATTTCCGCTCCCAGCTTTTTCATCACTCGAACGGGGAAAGTTATCTGCTTCATATCATATCCTTCGTAATAGTGGAATCTTCCCTGCATTACTACCACAGGTTTACCCTCTAAATGTCCCAGAACCAGATTTCCCCGGTGAGTCTCTACAGTCGAGATGGGAAAATAAGGTATTTCCTCATAAGGTATCACCCGGTCAATTTCTATGTCATCTACTAGAGCTCCCAAACCCGTTCCCAGTATGATTCCCACTTGAGGAACGAAATCAATTTTTTCTTTGATAAACTGATAACTTTCTTCAATTTTTCCTGCAAGGTCGTTCATGTTATTTACCTCCTTTTTTTATTTTCGGGGGAAAGCCCGCTCATAGGTTTCTCGCAAAACTCTTTTACTCACGTGAGTGTAAATCTGTGTAGTAGAAATATCACTGTGCCCCAAAAATTCCTGCACCACTCTCAAGTCAGCTCCATTTTCCAGAAGATGGGTAGCAAAAGTATGCCTCAAAGTATGGGGAGTGACATCCTCACCCAGGTTAGCCAGTTTAGCATATTTTTTTACCATATTCCAGACACTCTGGCGAGTCAGAGGACGGCCAGATGGCCCATTCACGAATAAATAATTACTGGAGTGGCCCTTTAAAATTTCATTTCTTCCCTTCTCCAGATACAGAGAGATAGCCTGGTGGGCTTCTTCTCCAAAGGGGACCATTCTTTCTTTGAATCCTTTACCCCACAGTCTTAACATTTGATTTTCTAAATCCAGATGAGAAAATTCTAAAGAAACCACCTCTCCTGCCCGCAAACCACTGGAATAAAGAAGCTCAAGAATGGCCCGGTCTCTCAAACCCCGGGGTTTGGTTTTGTTGCAGGCTGAAAGCAAAGCTTCTACTTCTTCCAAACTCAAAACCCGGGGAAGATTTCTTTGCAGGCGAGGGGCATCCAGAAGTTGAGCCAAATTTTCTGGAACTTCTTTTTCTCGAACCAGGAAAGAGAAAAAAGTACGCAAAGCGGAAATCCGTCGAGCTAAAGAAGTACTTTCTAAATCTTTGTCCGATTCCTGACTTATGAATTCCTCCAAAATTGGGAGAGTTACCTCTCCAAAGGAGGCAATACCTTTCTCTTTCAGAAATTGCACAAACAACTCTACATCCTGACCGTAACTGAGTATGGTATTGTCTGCTGCTCTCTTTTCCCAGAAGAGGAAATCTAAAAAAGCTTCTACCCAGTTATCAAGACTTTTCTCCATATTTTTTAATAACCTCTCGCAAGATAAGTGAAAAAATTATGATCACTAAAGATGATACCTGCCCCAGGGTAAAAATTCCCCCCATTGAGAAAGGCTCATCTCTTAAGTATTCAATTAAGAAACGGGCGATACCGTAAAGCCATAAATAATCAAGGAAAAGTTCGCCGGTGAAAGATTTATTGTTCTCCAGGTGCAGTAGAATGAAAAGGATTGCCAGAGAATAAGCTGCAGAGTAAAGCTGGGTGGGATACCTGAATCCCGAAAGATGAGGAAATTTTACTGCCAGAGGAAAAGAGGAAAAGGGACACACTCGACCATAGCAACAACCATTCAGAAAACATCCCACCCGGGCAATGGCATAACCTGAAGCTATGGGAGGAGAAAAAAGGTCGAAAAAAGCGGGGAGAGAATATTTTTTATGATGAATGTAGGGAATAGCGAAAAGAAGAGCGCCAGCTACTCCTCCATAAAAAGTTAGCCCTCCTTCTCGCACTAAAAAAATGTGAGTTAAATTCTCCCGGTAATATTCCCAGTTTATTAAAACATAAAGCAATCTTGCTCCTATTATTCCTCCTATGATGCATAAAGCACTTACTTCTACCACCGCATCAGGGGAAATTTGGTAGCGGGGTGCCCGTCGCATGGCATAAATAATGCTGGTCAAGATTGCTACCGCCAGCATTACTCCATAAGAGTAGATAGGGAAATTCCCTAAGTGAAACATAATGGGATACATTAAAATACCACCCTGGTACGAGTGTCAACTACTTCTATCCACACTTTTCCGGGATTAATTTTCAACTCTTCTCCGGTGGTAAGATAAAATCTGGTTTTATCCCGGAGGTCATCTTTCTTCCAGCGCAGAGGGGCCACTTTACCGTCTCGAAAAACCCAGCCGCTGCCCTCTCCTACAAACCTTATTTCTAACCTTCCCTCTTCATCTTTTACCTTATGCTCAGCTATCTGAACAATTATAGTAGAACATTGAATAGCCTGACCTCCTGCTGCATCTACGTGAGGTGCGCCGTTTACAAGACGCCGATAGACATTTTTATCGGGAAGATAAACAAACTCAACTTTATAGTCAGTAGCATAGCTAATTTCTATTCTGGGAGCATTGTCTCCTCCTGGATTACCCAGATCCCCGACCAGAAAACCACCTGCCCGAATGGGTTTATTATAGCCCAATCTTTGTGCTTCCTGGCGGAGAGAAGCTACAGAAGTATAAAGGTTATGAGGAGGACGGCGGTCTTGAGTTCTCCAGAAAGGTTGAAAGTTTTTCATTTCATCGATATGGTCCACTGCCAGCATTTCTAAATAAGTAAAAGCCTCCACACTTCCTCCGCTGTGAACGAAAATAGCATCGTTTTCTGCCGCTTTAAGTACAAAATAAGGACGAGCACTGCGCACCGGTCCTACGTTTTCTGCCGGTTCAGAGTGAAAAATAGCTAAAAAACGGGTAATCCCTCCTTCAGTCAAAATTTCATAAACTATGTCTGCTTTACTCAAGCCTGACTGGGGACGAGCCGCCGGAGCATTTTCCACAATTACGGCGATAGGTCTTTTAGTGAAAGGAGACCTTTTCTCAACCCCCGAAGTGGGGGGAGATAATTCCCCGGTAGCTAAGGTTTCTCCTACTGTGCTCTCCACTTTTTTCAACCCTTCCTGGGCCAGGTGAGAGAGGCGAGTAGAGGTTCCTGCTTCTTCCAGTTTTCCCTTGATAGTTGTTTCTGCCTCTACTCCTTGCCAGGTCATATCTTCTGGGACATCAATCTCTTCTCCGGGATTAAAATCTCGGGCTCCAGAAGGTGCAGCTTTTCCTATTATATTTTCTGCTGGAGGTAAATCTACAGGAGGTTTAGCAATTTTCACCTCTTCTTTTTTTTGCTGCATCTCTGAGGCGATCTCACTTTCTACCTCTGGAGGTAGTTCTGCTTTTTTATCTTCTACCTCCGGGATAGGGCTTAACTCTGCTACTTCTGCCTCTTGAAGTGGAGCTTTGCTTGCTGGCTGTTCAGGAGCGGGAATCTCCATTAACTCTATTATTACCGGCTCCTCCTCTAAAGTAGGAAAATAATGAAAAGAGAGCCAGTAAATAGATATTACCACTACTAAAACTAAATTAATTACTACCGAAAAAAGAAGAGAAAGAGACCATATTCTCTTCTCGTCAAAAGGTTGTTTCATTGTCCCTCCGTGGGTTGGGTAGCAATAGCCATCTTTTCTGCCCCTGATTTTCTTAGAAGATCCATTACTCTTACCACTTTCCCATGGAGTACGTTTTTATCTGCTTCAATAATCACTGTGGCCTGAGGATTTTGACGGAGTTCTGCTACTGCTACCTGAGCTAACTCCTTTTCGTCCACCAGGGCACCATTAATATAAATAGAGTTACTTTCGGTTATGGTCACCGTTATGGTTTTCGCTTCCTCTATTCGGGAAAAATCAGCAGAGGGCAGGTTTACCTGTGCTCCGCTTTCTACACTGATAAAAGTAGTGGTGACTACGAAAAAAATCACCAGCTGCAGCACTACATCTATCATAGGAGTCATATTAATTTCAGGAATTTGTCTCTTTTTCTGAGACCGAAATCGGAACATTCTCTTCCTCTCCCTCCCATATATTGTTAACTTTTAAAGGCAAAGCACTGTTAGAGTTGGCGCTCTCCTCTAAGGCTTCTACTACTTCAGTACAAGCTCTATCGATGTCATTGATAATTTTATCAGCTAAATTAGAAAGATAGTGATGGGCAAGAACAGTAGGAATAGCT
>JAKPIQ010000140.1 GCA_029549715.1 Candidatus Atribacteria bacterium
GGCAATCAGAGAAATAAAAGTTTATGGTGACCCTTTGTTGCGAAAAAAAGCTCAATTAATTGAAAACCTGAACCAAGAGGTGTGGAGTTTGGCGCAAGATATGAAAGAAACCATGCACGCCTCAGGAGGGGTAGGGTTAGCCGGAAACCAGGTAGGAGTTTTATGGCGTATTATAACTTTTACTGATCCTGACAGGCAAGAGGACCAGGTTCTGATTAACCCTCAGATAGTGTATCGAAGCGAGGAAAAGGAAAAAGAAGAAGAAGGTTGTCTTAGTTTCCCCGATATCTATGACCAGGTAGAAAGGGCTAAAAAGGTAGTAGTCAAGGGTTGGGATTTGGAAGAAAAAGAAATCACCATAGAAGGAGAAGGGCTGTTAGCTCGTATTTTGCAGCATGAAATTGACCATCTGGATGGAATATTATTTATAGACCGGTTAAGCCCCAGCCGGCGCTTGCTTCTGGGAAAAAAGTTGAGAAAAATTTCTGTAGCGGGGGATAAAGATTGAATATAGTTTTTATGGGAACTTCCTCTTTTGCTGTTCTGGTTTTAGAGGAACTTTTAAAGATGGAAGATAGTAACATATTGGGGGTAGTGACCACACCAGATCGTCCGGCAGGAAGGGGAAGAAAGCTTCATCCTCCTCCGGTAAAGGAAAAAGCAGAAAAAGAAGGGTTGGTTATCTGGCAACCAAAGCGGGTGAATGCCCCGGAATTCGTAAGTGTCCTGCGCGGTGTTTCTCCGGAAATCATAGTAGTGGCTGCTTATGGGCAGATTTTGCGCCAGGATTTGTTGGCTATCCCCCAGTGGGGAGCGGTGAATGTCCACGCTTCTCTTCTTCCTTCCTTCCGAGGAGCAGACCCCATTCGGTGGGCCCTTCTGCGGGGAGAAAAGGAGACCGGGGTTACCATTATGCTCATGGATGAGGGGATAGATACCGGTCCTGTGTTGGCCCAGGAGAAAGTGGCGATAGAGAGAGATGATAATTACCAATCATTAACCGAGAAGTTAGGGAGAGAGGGAGGAAAACTTTTAGTGGAAACTTTGCCTCGGTGGGTGAGGGGGGAAATTTCTCTCCGTCCTCAAGAGGGGGAGGTTTCTTACGCTCCGGTATTGAAAAAAGAAAGGGCTAAAATAACCTGGGAAGATAAGGCTTTTGACATTGTAAATCAAGTCCGAGCTTTTTATCCTCGTCCTGGAGCTTATGCTTATTATAATAATACCAGAATTAAAATTTTGAAAGCTAGCTTAAAAGAGGAGATTTCCGCCTCTCCGGGGACAGTAGTAGAGGTTAGTCCTCGGGGGTTTGTGGTAGCCGGAGGAGAAGGAGGACTATTAGTGGAGGAAGTGCAGCCGGAAAGCCGGCGAGCCATGTCTTCTTGGGAATTTTGTTGTGGATACCATCTAAAAAAGGGTGATAAATTACTGTAGGAGGTGAACGAGATGTTCTACTTTGATTATACCTTTATCCTCTTAATCCCTGCTTTGATTCTCGCCTTTTACGCTCAGGCTAAGGTGAGCAACACCTATTCTAAACTCTCCAGAATTAGAGCCCGGGCAGGGTTAAGTGGTAGAGAAGTGGCGGAAATGCTGGTGCAGAGCTTAGGATTGGAAGTGAAAGTGGAGGAAATACCAGGAGCTTTAACTGACCACTATGATCCTA
>JAKPIQ010000147.1 GCA_029549715.1 Candidatus Atribacteria bacterium
CGAAAGATAAAAGCACCAGTAAGCTTAACTTGAGCTACAGCGCTAATGAGAGCAGTGAAACTGAAAATCTCTACACCACCTGGAATTGTCAGTATAAGTTGAGAGACGACCTGACTGGAGAGTTGAACCTCAACTACAAGGAGTATGAAAAAAGGGGAGAGTTCGTTGACCAGGATCTGGCCTACGGGGTTACTTTTAAGAAAGTCTCCGACCTTTATACTTATTATCTACGATATAGTGGCCACACAGATTTAGAAGGAGATGCCTACACCGGGGACTCCAATAAAGTGGTATTCAAAATCCCCGAGCTTGAGGTTGCTCGCAGTAAAGAGAGGATTGGGGAGTCAGATTTTACCTATAAAGCTGGATTGCTCCTGGGCCATTATTTCGAAGAAGAGACCGGAATAATAGACGAGCGTCTGCGCCTTATTGTTGATTTGCAGGGCAGTAGCCAGGTGGGAGACGGGAATCTCACCTCTTCTTTTAACTTTCAGCAAGATTTTTACGGCAACGGCTTTGCCCGCTACATCTGGCTGGGAGGGATAAAATGGGTGGATGAAATATCTCCTGATTTATCTGTGGCCCTTTCTTATCAGAGGAGTGGCTACGATGGGGCTACGCCTTTTAAATTTGACTATGTCCGGCCCCGAACTAATTATTTGAGTTTAGGCTTGGATTATGACCGAAGTCCCTGGGAAGTGAGCCTGGATACCGGATATGACTTTAAGGAAGAGGAGTTCGTGGATGCTCTATTGAGCATAGAGTATGACTTAGAAGATAATAAAAAAGTGGCACTGAGTGGTAGCTATGACTTAAATAGTGGGGAGTGGGGGAGCGTGGTTTTTGGCATTTCCTGGCCCATGAATAAAGAATGGGGCATTGATTTTTCAGGAAGGTGGGATCCTCAAGATGGAGAAATAGATGGAGTGCGAGTGGGGTTAACCAACGACTTGCACTGCCGGGAAATAAGTCTTTTTTATGACCAGTCTCGAGATACTTTCTGGTTAGAGTACGGCATCAAGGCTCTTCCCGGGGAAAAAATAAAATTAGGAGGATAAATCGATGAAAAATAAGTTTTTTCTTCTTGTCGCGGTGGCACTTCTGGCGGTGGGTTGCGCTCGAGGAGAACAATATCCCTGGGATGAAGAAGGGAGAAATCTTCGTATTACCACCACCTGGCAGGAAATCAGTCCTTCTTATGCATACTATATAGCCATAAGCACTGATCCTGTAGATGTCCCTTCCCGCGATCCTGCAAGCTGGGATAGGTTTTATGTAGTAAAGTGGGAAGACCATAACTTCTTTTTTAAAAAACCCTATGAAAATTATCGTCTCTTTTCTTCTTCTTCTCCCTCGGGGGGAGAGATGGTAGCAACTTTATCTTTAGTCGATGATTTAGGTAACCCTGATACTATATGGGTGATGGTAGTATCAACGGATAAAGGAGGGAACGTAGAAGATTATCTGGACGAGGGAGCGGTGGTGTTTCGACCTTACCAACAGAGCAGTAAGCCCCTAATTTATGATCCCTCAGAAGATGCGGACAGAGTAGCCGATCTTCTCTCTTTAAAAATAGAGGTAAGGTAAGTGAAGGGAAGAAAGCTTTTCTGGGTAGCTTTTATCCCTTTTTTGCTGGCTGGCTGCCTCGGTGGTGGAGTCATTCCTCCTCCCCCTCCGGTGGGGGAGGACACCGATTGGACGGTAATGATTTTTCTAAACGGGGATAATGACTTGCATAATGACGCCTGGCAAGATTTTAATTCTTTAGAGAAAGTGGGTTCTACCGACCGGGTAAGGGTGGTGGTGCAATTTGATTCTCCCTGGGGGGGAGCGGCTCGATATCTGGTTAAAAAAGATGCCCTTCCTAATCTAATTACCTCTCCGGTTTTACAGTATTTAGGGGAGGTAAATATGGGAGATGCCTCAGAGCTTGCTGATTTTGTTCGCTTCTGTGCTGAAAACTATCCGGCCCGCAAATATGCCCTCATCATCTGGAACCACGGAACAGGATTTAAAAGCAAAGATATCTCTTTTGACTTCTCACCTGAAGGCGCCATTACCATACCGGAGTTAGGGACGGCTCTATCTTTATCCACCATGTATTTAGGAAAGAAGATTGACTTTCTGGGAATGGATGCCTGCCTTATGGCGATGGTAGAGATTGCTTATGAAGTTAAAGATCATGCCCGGGTGCTGGTTACCTCTCAAGAGCTTGTGCCTGGGGAAGGGTGGGATTACGAGACCATTTTGAGAGTCCTAGTCTCTCACCCTCTGATGGGAGAGAGAGACCTGGCTCGCATTGTGGTGGATAGCTATATAGACTATTATCGGTGGGGGAGCTTTACTCAGTCGGCCATAGACTTGAAAGAGATTTTCTCTCTGGGTAGAGTCGTAGATGAGCTGGCTCAAAACATACTGAATGATTCTCTTACTCCTTCCTGGGTTTATCTCTCTTTGGGAGACTCGGCAGTTTATTTCGGTGATGTGGATTATGTAGATTTGGGTAGCTTGGTGGATTTACTTTCTCGGGATTCTCGAGTTAAAAGCAAAGAGGTGAAAGAAAGTGCTCGCGCAGTGCAAGAGGCACTAAATAAGTGCATTATTCATGAGCGTGCTTCTGGAGAGATGACAGGAAATGCCCGGGGCCTGAGCATTTACTTTCCCTATCTTCCTTATAATCATAAATATGATGATTTAGCTTTTTCCCGTGATACTTACTGGAATGAGATGATAAAATATTTATTACAATGGCGGAAGTGAGGGGGGAGAATCGAGAAAGGAGCAGGATTATGAATCGTTATGAGATACAGATATGGCGAACTCTTAAAAAGGGTCCTTGTAGTTTCTGGAAGCTATTAGATGAGCAAGATGAACACATAAAGGGTTTTGTAGAGCGACTTAAAACTATGATGGAGAGGGGCTGGGTGGTTTATGAGGGAGGGAGGTTTTACCTCTCTCCCCAGGGAGAAAAAATTGCCGTTTCTATCTCCTCGGCACAAGAAGTAAGGTGTCCTCACTGTCGGGGGGGGTACAATTTTCACGCCTTCCCCGAAGCCTGGGAGCTTTATTCTAAGCTGGCAGAAGATAGACCTCTTCCTGATCCCCGTTTTGACCAGGGATTTATGACTCAGGAAGATATCTTCGCTCGGGTGGCGTTTATGTATGAGCGAGGAGATATAGAAGGGCAAAAGATTCTCCTTTTGGGAGACGATGACCTTTTTAGCCTGGCACTGTTGGCTACCGGCTTTCCTCGGTCGGTAACTGTTTTAGAGGTGGACAGTCGTCTGGTAGATTTTATCGGGAAAAGAGGTAAAGAAAATAATTTTAATCTGGAAATTTACCAATACAATGCTACCGATCCTTACCCTTTGAAAGACCACGCCTTTTCTGTTTTTGTTAGTGACCCGGTAGAAAGCGAAAAGGGTCTAAAAATTACTCTTTCTCGGGGAGCTCAGGCTCTCCAGGCAGGAGGAGCACTATATTTTGGTTTGACTACTATTGAATCTTCCTGGCAGAAGTGGTATAAAATAGAAAATATGCTTCTGGAGATGGGTTTTGTGGTAAATGATATTATACGTCGTTTTAGTTCTTATCCCGATGCCGATAACCAGTTTGATGAGAGCTATTATGATCAGACTAAGATGAGAAAGCTTTTAGATGTGGAAGTTCCTCTACCTGCCGACGCTGACTGGTTTCGTTCTCATTTCTTGCGCTGTGAGGCAGTGAGAGATCCTCAGCCTTTAGTTCTGGGAAAGGTAGATTTTGATGCCAGTTTTTACTTAGACGATGAGACTCTGGCTACTCCCGAGTGGGGAAACTAAAAAATTTTTAAAATTTTCTTTTTTCTTGTAGTCAAAAGCAATAATTTATCGTATAGTATATGTAGGGATAAATAAGGCTATCCTGTCTCTTGCTCCCGGGTAAGGGGAAAGGAGGTGAAGAAGGTTTCTTGGTGACCCAGGGAGGGGAGATGTAAGGTGGCAGCTGGAAGTCCAGAAGAAGGAGAGAAAAGAGAGGAAACAGGGATACTCTCAGCGATTCTCCTTGGAGGACAGAAGGCTGAATAAAACAAACTACCAAGGAGGTTTCAATCATGAAAACCATGAAGAAGATCGTATTAGCATTAGTTTTAGTGCTGGCTCTCGCTCTTCCTGCTTTGGCCAATCCGTTTGTGGATGTGCCACTAAACCACTGGGCCTATGATGCAGTGCAGAGCTTAGCGGCTAAGGGCATTTTCATTGGTTACCCTGATGGTACTTTTGGTGGTAACCGAGCCATGACTCGTTATGAGGCCGCTATGGCTACTGCTCGAGCGCTGGCTTATATGGAGCAGAAAATAGATGAAGCTGGGTTTGCTACTCAAGAAGACATAGCTATGCTGGAAAAGCTGGTGCAGGAGTTTGCCGATGAGCTGAGGTTATTAGGGGTGACTGTAGATGACCTAAAGAGAGCTTTGGGTGAACATAGCGAGGCTATTGCGGCCCTGGAAGCTCGAGTTGATGTGCTGGAGAAATACCACGAACCCGTTCTGGTTACTGGAGAGTTCAACGTAACTTGCGAAGCTTTTTCTCCTACTTATGATGCCGTAGACGACGATGACGATAAGATCTTTCCTACTTTTAAGGATGAAACTACTCTCCACATTGCTGCTGATATCAATGAAAATACCATTGCTGGAGTGGATTTAATCATCAAAAACAGCTTAACTGGAGCCGGATCTGAGCCCGAGGTTGTAGGAGATAATTTC
>JAKPIQ010000152.1 GCA_029549715.1 Candidatus Atribacteria bacterium
CATGCTTAATCAACTCTATGGTTCTCTCGACTACCCACTCTATGGGAATAGTCTCTCCTGGGGGGATAGTTTTGTCCACGGTGGGGTCAATATGTAAAAAATCATATCCGGCATCTATTGCTGCCTCCAGAGACCTCTTAACCGCATTCATCGTCTGCTCAAAACTCCAATTTTCTATACTGTGCTGGTCCTTAAGCCACGGCCCTCCGTGGTCGAGAGCAATGATGATCAGTCCATCATAACCTATAGCTTCTGCTTCCATTTTCACCGTTTCTACAAATTCAGAGGGGGTGAGGCCGGTGTATCCTCCATCTTCATCTACCTGATTCAAAGTGGCAGCAAACTTAATAGGAGCATTGGCTCTCCTGGCTGAACGTAATGCCGCCTTAATTACTGTCTCGGAATTAGGGCAAGCAGCAAAGAGAGTAGAAGGTTTCCCTTCCACTTTCTCTAATTCTTTCATGTTTCGCAACAAAAAATCCACCACCGGAACTCCTTCTTCTTCCGCTTTGCAGCGCAGGTAACTCTGGTCTACTTTATCTCTTCTCAGCAAAAGACTTCTCTCCTTTTCAAAATTTTTTCAAAAACTCTTCCAGCTCCTCTTGAGTGGGAGCTCCTTCCATAGGACCTTTTTTAGTGACAGCTAAAGCTCCCACCGCATTGGCTAACCTTCCCACCTCCACCAAAGGTAGCCCCCGGGAAAGGCCGGCTAAAAATCCAGCACAGTAGCAATCGCCAGCTCCGGTAGGGTCTACTTCTTCCACCGGAAAAGCAGGAATGGGGAACTTGCCTTCCTCGCTGAAAATAGTAGAACCATCTTTCCCCTGTTTTAGAGCAATTATTTTAGGTCCTTGAGACAAAAGCACTTTGGTTCCCCGGTCTATATCTTTTTCACCACTCAACACTTCCAGCTCCTCATAAGTCGGAAACACTATAAAGCTTTCTCGCACCAGGGGCTGAAATAATTCTCGGGCTTTATCCGCTCCCAGAAGCTCGGGACGGAAATTGGGATCAAAGCTGATCTTCCCTCCCCCTTTCTTTACTATCTCTATTGCCCGCAGATAAGCATCTCGACAATTATCATTGATGAGCATAGTAGAGCCCATAACATGCAGGTAATCGAGATGAGAGAACTGTTCTTCATCGATATCGGAGGGGAATATCTGACCGGCAGCTGCCCGGGACATATGATAAATGAATTTCCGGCTTCCATCTCGAAAATAAGTGACAAAAGCCACCCCCGTTGTAAAATCGGGGAGAATTTTTATTCCCCCGGTATCCACTCCATCTTCTTTCAATCTCCGGACAATCATTTTCCCGAAATCATCTTCTCCCACTGCCCCCACAAAGAAAACTTCCTCTCCCAACCGAGCCAGACAGTCGGCAAAAATAGCCGGAGCACCACTGGGGAAAGGCCCTACAAAAATATCTGGCACATCGAAGGGCACATCCACCCTCTCTCTCATTATTTCCACCAGCAGCTCCCCTAAACAACCCACCCGCATAAGTCCTCTCTCCTTTCAAGTTTCTTCCCACTTTGCTTTTATTTTACCCCATTCTTCTCCATCTACCAATTCTTTTTCCAGCTCCCTTTCGAGTTTTTCCAGAGCCCTCCCCCGATGAGTATGCACAGAAGAGCGAGAAATACCTAATTTTTCTGCCGCCTCTCGCTCTGAAAGCCCATCATAGAATAAAAGATAAATCACTTCTCGCTGGCGAGGACTGAGAACCTCAAGAGGCAGGACCATATTTTTTCTCCTCTCCTTAAGTAGCGCAGGATAGCTCTCTACCAGGTCGGTAAAAAGAATTTCCTTCCCCCCTCTGTATACCCCCAGCCCCTCTTCTTTCAGCCGCTTATTCCAGTAGTGAAAAAGCTCTGCTTCATCCATAAGCGCCTCCTTATTTTGTCCCTATCATAGGACATAAAGTCCAAGAAGTCAATAGGTAATAAGAAGGCTCTTCCTTTTTAGATAAAAATGTTCTATAATTTACCCACTATGGGTAATTGGCAGGACAAAGGACAACAACTAAGAAAACTGAGAATGAAGAAGGGCTGGTCAATCAGGAAACTGGCTCAGGAAGCAGGGGTTTCCAAATCTACCGTTTGTGATATTGAACTGGGTAGAAGAAAGCCCACTGCCAACTATTTAATAAAGGTGGCTAAAGCCCTGGATGTGGAAGAAAGAGAGTTATTGGAATGGTACGGTTACCTGGAGCCTGTGCCTCCAACTCTGGACCGCAAATTAGAGCGAGTGGCCCGGGAATTTGACACCATCTTTTTAGACCATTTAGGAGAACTAAACGAAGAATCCAAAAGATCTCTCATTGATTTTCTGGAATATCTAATAGAAAAACAAAGGATCAAAGAATAAAAGACTACTGGTGGGAAAAGCAGGCAGCCTACGACGTAAACAAAAAATAAAAGACAAAAGAA
>JAKPIQ010000159.1 GCA_029549715.1 Candidatus Atribacteria bacterium
GTTTTCTCCACTCCTTTCCTCGGCCTACCACAGGTAATTAAGCCCGATGGCCTCTACCAGAGCCAGCAAAGATTTGGTATGTATCGGTGGCATATTATGGATCCCATCCGGTTTGGGGAAGATATTCGGGTAACTATTCAAGCCTTAGGGTGGCGTTCGGGGAATCGCTATTTGCCACTTCAGGATGATATTTCCTCTGTCGCTTTCTGGTATCAAACCGAACCCCACATGCCCCACCCTCTGCTAGGAGATAAGGACTGGTTGGAGGTAGTTTGAGTCTGGGAAAATTTACTCTTAAATAAGCTTTCCTTTCCGGAGAGAGTTAGGGAATTATTCCGTGGATCCTGGCTCTCCGGGACTTAATTTATTGAAAGGGGAGCTAAAAAAAGGGTGGTTTTCTCGGTTCTGAGAAATCCTTGATTTAGCGCCCCGGGAGGAGAAGATGAAAGAGGGAGAAAGTAGGGGAACTTTAGAAGGGGTGTTTAATTTTTTTCTTCCTCAGCATTGCCTGGTTTGTGGCTCATACCTTTCTCGCTCCCGGGGTTTTCCTCTGTGTTCTGGGTGTTTTTCCCGGATTGAGTATCTTCGCAGTCCTTTGTGTGTGAAGTGTGGCAGGCCTCTACCTGGCTCTTCTGCTCTTCTGTGCCGCCATTGTCGAGCTTTCTCCTTCCATTTTGATAGTGCCCGGGCAGTGGCGCTTTACACTTCTCCTCTTCGAGAGTGTATTCAGGCTTTTAAATATCAGGGTTTTACCTCTTTTCGCTCTCTTTTTGGTGAGCTCCTTTGTGAATATCTGGAAAAAAATCCCTTTTTGAGGGAAGTGGATTTTCTTTTGCCTGTTCCTCTTCATCCTGCTCGCTTCACCGAGCGAGGGTTTAATCAATCGCTTATGCTGGCGGAGGAAATTAAAAAATGCTTCTCCCTTCCCCTTGTTTTTAAAGAGGTCAGGAGAGTTAAGCCTACTTTACCCCAGGTGGGCTTACCCTTCAGGGAAAGAAGAAAGAATATGCGAGGAGCTTTTGAGATAAAGGAAAATAACCTTTTCCAGAACAAAAGGGTTCTCATAGTGGATGATGTTCTCACCTCTCGCTCTACGGTGGATAGTTTAAGTCACACCTTAAAAAAAGGAGGGGCAAAAGAAGTTTTAGTTCTGGCTCTGGCTTCCGGAAAGTGAATTTTTATTCTTCAAAAGCAAATATATTTTAGTTTTTGAGGAAAATGGTTATTAGCATGCTGCTGGGCTGTTTTGGGGGTGAATTTAAAATAGAAAACTAAATTTGGTTCCTTTACCCTCTCCTTTTAAATGTGGAATTCTTGATTAAATTTAAATTTGTTATACAATGTTATTGAAAGATTATTCTGTTTTTGAATATCAATTCAAAAAGGGAAAGAAATGAATAACTCCGATTTAGAACTGATAACCCGCGTTGCCTGGCTTCATTTTATGGAAGGAATGACTCAGCGAGAGATCGCTCGCCATTTGAACATTTCTCAACCCAAAGTAGCCCGCCTCCTTGACCGGGCACAGAAAAACGGGATAGTAAAAATTTCTATCGAATCTCCTCTGGCTAACTGTCTTACGATAGAGAAAAAACTGCAAGAGCTTTTTCCTTCTCTCGAAGATAGTCTGGTTGTTCCTG
>JAKPIQ010000160.1 GCA_029549715.1 Candidatus Atribacteria bacterium
CTGCAAAATCTCCCGAGGGATAAAGATGACTCCCGGAAGTAAAGTTGCTCCCTCAATATTTATTGCAAAGAGCTTTTCTTCGCCTTTTTTCACCCCTTTTGCTTGAAGAATAGTTGACTGCTCTCGAGGTTTTTCCTCAAGCTGAGTGAGGCGATAGTCAGTGGGTCTTCCCCGATAGTCATAGACTCCTTCCACCCACAGAAAGTCTTCAGAAACCTGAGCAAGGGATGAAGGAATAAGACTCACTCCTTCTTCTTTTTTCTTCAGATACTCATTGTAAGCGGGGGGAAGACCACAGTATAGTGCTACTTCTCGTGCAACCCACAAAGCTCCTGGATAGGTGAGTAAGCCTTCCTCTCCCAGGCGGAGTTTAACCCCAAAAACGGAAGCGGTAAGAGATTTTTCACCATCCAGAGATAGCCCCTTGAGAATAGCGCTACCAACACGTAGAAGATAACCCTCTTCTTGTTCCTCAAGCAGAACACCTAAAATCATTTTCTCTACAGAAATAGAGCAGGTTTTCTCAAAAGTGGTCTTTCCCTCTTCTTTTACAATAAAGTCCACCGTATAAACACCGGGATGGAAAAAGCGTAAAAAAAGTGAAAATTTCTCTCCTTCAAGGGAAAAACTCTCTTCAACATTTTCTTCTCCTTTAATGTGTACTATAAGTTCTCCTTCTCGTATAGCTTTAGAAAACTCAAACAATGCCTCTACTCTTTCTCCAAAGGAAGTTTTTTCTGGAAAATGAAGTTTGACAAAAGGTACTTGGGTAATTTCCTCTTTAAGTCTTTTCTCAATCTTCACCTTTTCTTTCTCTGCGGGAGGTAATTCATTAGTTTCAGCTGGAGAAACAGGGGTGAATTCTTCTTGTTTGTGCTCATAGCGAATAGTAAAAAAGAAGCTGGGAAAATATGAACTTTCCAGACGATACTCATCGAGAGTCTTTGTGGGGACATATTTTACCTGGACTTCTACATCAAAAAGAGGAGAGGGAAGAGTACAAAGTTTTTGCCATTTATTGAACACATACTTCTCCAGAGTAAAAGACTGGGAAAGAAGCGGAGGAAAGCGCTTGGCTCTCTCCTGTAAAAACTCCCGCTCCTTCTGAGAAAGAAGATCTTGGAAGCGAAGTGTCACCAGACTCTCCTCAGGAAAGGGATCGATAAAGACTACTGTAAAAAGAAGTTCGCTGAGAGCCAGGAAACGTTCTTCCAGAAGCACCAATACTTCCTTAGGTTTCAATGTTTCTGCGATTTCATCAAGAAGAAGTGATTGCAAGTTATCTCCCCTGTAAGGAGCAATTATGAGCTCATAACCTTTTCTGAAGACGAGCTCTACCCACTTTGATACCGTTTCTATCCTTCTAAACTCAAGGTTTTCAATATCAGAAGAAGCAGCCTCTACCTCCCTGACTAAACGGTCAAAGGTGCTTTGTTTTTCTTCTATAATCCTACAAAGCTCTTCCCGCTTTTCTCTTAAGGAAGTAATGGTGCGTTCCTTTTCAGCCATCTTAGTTTCGATGTTGCTTTTGTCTTTTTCAAAAGTACTCTCTTCCCGCGGTGTAAGGAAAGTGAAAACATCACGGTAGACAACTTCTCTAAGAACCGTCTCAAAAGGTAGTCTATCCAAAAACTTCAGTCGTCTTTTAAAGATTCCCCGATCACCAATAAGCTCATCAGGACTCGCAATCTCAACAGGATCTTCAACGAAGAGAACAAAATAAAACCCCAACCCCGAGAGAGGGATGCACTGGTAAGTGTTATTATCAATTCGAGACTGGAGGAAAAATCTTACAAAGGGAAA
>JAKPIQ010000135.1 GCA_029549715.1 Candidatus Atribacteria bacterium
TTCTCAAATATATTGAGGGAGTAAAAAAATTAGGGCGTTCGGTTATTCTCATATCTCATCTTACGCTTCATGTATACCCGATTGCCGACCGGTTCGTGATTTTAGACCGGGGGGAGAAAATTGGTGATTTCCCTAAGGAGCAGATTTCGAGAAAAGAATTAGAAGAGATAATAGTTCGGGGCCGGATGGCAACCGAAGTACATTAGATCATGTATTTTCTTTTCCCACCTCTTCCGTCATGCCTGAAATTTAGGTGGGAATCCATATTTTTGCCCTTAAGTAATTTAGATTCCTGATAGAACCATTCAGGAATGACAGACAACGGGATGATAGAAACGTTCAGGGGTGAGAGATAAGGGGATAATAGAATCACTCAGGGGTGATGAATTTGAGGGAAAAGACACCCTCACCTTAGTCCTCTCCCGTCGAGGGAGAGGGAAAGAAGATGTAGAGTTCTCCCGTCGAGGGCTTTCCCTTTCGTCATGCCTGAAATTTAGGCGGGAATCCATGCTTTTAGGTACTGTGGACCCCGGCTCGAAAGTCGCCGGGGTGACGAGGAGGTGGGAATCCAGAGACCTTTACTGAGGAAGCTTTCCCCCTCAGTGAGTTTTTATTCTTTTGTCTTTTAGTTTTTATTCTTCATGCTTTCAGTTTGCATCATAGAACGTCTGTTCTTTTTTGTTTTTCCGGGGGTTATAAGGGCCTTATATAGTCATGATTTTACAGGATATTATACCTTCGGTAAAGGAGGATATTATGAAAAAAGTAATGCTTGATTGTGACCCGGGGCACGATGATGCAATTGCCATCATGCTTGCCTGTGCTTCCTCAGAGCTCGAGATTTTAGGAATTACCACTGTAGCCGGTAACCAAACCGGGGAGAAAACCTTCACCAATGCCCTGAAAATTTTGACTTTGATCGGGGAGGACCTCCCCGTAGCCAGGGGATTTGATAAACCGCTGTTTCAGGAGCTTGTAACTGCCCCGGAAATCCACGGCGAGACAGGCCTCGATGGCGCCGACTTCCCGGCACCGTCAGTGAAACCCTGCGAAGCCCACGCGGTTAATTTCATCGTAGAGACACTCCTCAGCGCTGATGATCCGGTGTATCTGGTTCCCACCGGACCGCTGACCAATATTGCTGGCGCACTTCTCCTCGCACCCGGGGTCAAGGAAAAGATAAAAAGGATCGTGCTTATGGGAGGTGGAGTGTTAGAATCTAACAAGACCCCGGCTGCTGAGTTTAACATCTACGTTGACCCTGAGGCAGCAAAAATCGTGTTTGAATCAGGCATACCAATAACCATGGTAGGATTGGATGCTACAAACAAAGCTTTGTTTTCTTTAGAAGACATAGAAGCTCTTTCCCGGCTGAGTGGAAAAGTCTCCACGGTTGCTGCCCGGCTATTAACTTTTTATGCTGAGCAATTGGAAAAGTTCTCTGGTGTTAGAGGTGCTTATCTCCATGACCCACTCACTGTAGCTGCGGTGATTGACCCGGCTGTTCTGGATACCAGATTTCTGCACGTGGACATCGAGACTAAAGGGGAATTCACAAGAGGCGCCACTGTTGTTGACCTCTATGGTGTCACCGGCAAAAAACCCAATGCTGAGGTGTCCTTTGGGCTTGACCTCTCTAAATTCAAAGGGCTTGTTTTCGATGCGATAAAAAGATTAGATGAGCGGTGGGCGTAATCGGGGGTAGAGCTGTTTCTCGAAAATATAGAGAGTTGCAGCGCCTCATTCTTGAAGTTGGTAATGTTGTTTTTCAAATGCTCGAGGAATTTACAGGTCGGATAACTTGAGAGCCTGGCGATAATCATCTCCTGCCTCATAAAGAGCAAGCTCAAAAAGTATCTACCTTAGCTGAAAGC
>JAKPIQ010000136.1 GCA_029549715.1 Candidatus Atribacteria bacterium
CAGTTCAAGTTCTGAATGGTAGCAATAAAAAACTTTACAGAAACTGCGCAAAACCAGGACAGCCAGCCCAACAAATATATATTGGAACTAACTCTGGTACGTCTATTCCAAAACAGAATAGGCAGAATTCCAGCTATAAAATAAGCTGCGGGAAGCATAAGGTATATGGCTTGTACAGGTAGCCACCTCCTTTTTATCCTTGTTTTGTTCCCTCTGAAACTGATAGCTAAAACGACGCCTCGCCTTATTGTACTACTTCTTCAACGATATTGCCGCCGCTATACCTGCTTTAGCAAAATTAAATTGCCTCATCTGTTAACCTATCCCGGGCAAGACTAAACATACCCTGTCAAGCAATATTTTCACTATCTTCTACCACTCTGGCGATTATACTCCCAGATTGCTAAGTCCACCTCTTGAGGTAACCATCCCAGCTCAACAGCAAGTTCGTAATCCTTATTCTCGTGCAAGATATTAAAAGAGTCTGTCAAGTTTTTAGCCGAAAATATTTGAGTGGCTCTCATCAAACTCCTCCCTTATACTACTAGCAGGGCAGCTTCCGTATTTTCTTCCTCTGCTACCTCCATATTCTTGACTACCTCTAGAATCAAAGCATATCTCTTAGCTCTCCTGATAGCTCCTCTCTTTCTATGTATATAATTGTTTCTACTATCATTCTGCCTAATTCCTTCATCAAGATATCAAATCCCTGTTTATCAGTTGCCAGTATCCGGTACATCTGATCTACGATCTCTTCTTTTCCCTACAGTGCCTTTTTCACCCTCCTATTGACTTGTTCTTCTTCTTGGCGTTTTCCTTAATAGTGGCTCTTTTCTTAAGTGCTTTTTTTCTCTATTCGCGGATTATCCCACGAGAAGCCACTCTTTTCAATTTCAACTAAAAATAGCATAGCTTTAACAAAGTTCCAGGAATAAAACACTTCTTGCACCTTTTATCCTCAAATAATCCTCCATAGTAGACGCCTCAGCAGCTTCTTGGTTTCTACTGTTACCCTCTACGCCCTCCTCGCTCTTTTCCTCACAATGCCGCTCACTGGCGCAGCTTTCTCATGCTCTCCGCTTTTAAGTCTTCTCCGGTTAGCGCTAAATATCTTTTAGCCATATTTAAATCAGTGTGCCCAAGAGTGCGCTGTAAGGTAAAGACATTGCCACCATTGCGCAAATATAGGAGAGCGAAAGAATGGCGTAAATCGTAAGGAGTTATTTTATAGCCAATTTTGCAAGAGTATTCATTAAGCCTGCGGCTAAAAGAAGCTGTAGAAAGCTCTTTTCCTTCAAAGCTACAAAAGACAGTAGCATCTCGTCACTCAAGCGGTTGTAGAGAGATTCAGCTTTCTTTCCAAAAAGAAATAACCCTAAAAGGTTTTCTCGGCTGTCAGATTGAGGAAGTTTTACTACTTTCCCCATAAAAAACACCTCTCTGGAAGTCAATTTATAGTCGTCGGACTCGTGATTTTAGAGAAAGTGGAGAAGTTACAGAAATGGCTCTACAGGCTTTTGGTGGCCCAACGGGGAATTGAACCCCGGCTTGCGGATTGAGAGCCCGCCGAACTAACCACTATTCGATTGGGCCACATGTTTATTATATTTCCTGTAGAATGTACTGTCAATGTCCATTCTACATTTCTCTCTAAAAGTTCCAAGTCCGATAGCCACAAATCACTTGCAAAAATAGGCGGGGTATTTATGGAAGAATAGTGAGACTCTCCCAACTCGATGACTGGAAAAATCTTTTACAGCCGTTCCTGTTTGAGGGGAAAGCATAAAGTAAAGCCACCCTCCGGGCTCCCTATTCCCAGAATAAAGCCCGTACTACTTCTTTTCTCAAGCAAGATATCTATATTTTTATAAAATCATACTAATAAGATTTCTCAAGTCTTGAGGAAGAGAAGCAGCAAAGGAAACCCATTCCCCAGAGGGATGATAAAAAGAAAGAGTAAAAGCATGCAAGGCTGGACGAGAAAAAAATTCTCCTCCTCTTTTACTTCCATAAACTGTATCTCCCACTATAGGGTACCCCTGAGAGGCAAGATGAACCCGGATTTGGTGGGTTCTTCCTGTTTTAGGTTTTACCAGCAACAGAGAAAGCTCTTCTCCTTCTTCCACCACCTCTATCTCAGTATAAGCTTCCCTACCTCCCCTTTTTCTGACCTCCATTCTACAAGGATTACGAGCACTTCTCCCCAGGGGAAGTTCGATAGTTCTTTCTCCTTTCCATCTTCCTTCTACCACCGCCAGATATTCCTTCTCTACCCGGCGAACCCTAAACTCTCCTATCATATGAAGGTAAGCCGGATCGGACTTTGCTACTACCATCACTCCAGAGGTATTTTTATCCAAGCGGTGAACAATGCCAGGCCGCAGAGGAAAACCATATTGAGAAAGAGAGATCTGGTAATAAAAAAGGGCATTGACTAAAGTTCCTCCCTCCCAAGGAGAAACAGGGTGGACAGTAACTCCAGCCCTTTTATTCACCACCAGGATATCTTTATCCTCATAAATCACATCTAAAGGTAAATTTTGAGGAGGAGGATGAGAAATGTCTTCCACCGGCCAGCAAATCTCCAGTATATCTCCAGGACGCACTACTTTGCTGGCCTTAGTGATAGTTTCTCCATTCCATTTTATTTTTCCTTCTCTAATTAATTTAATTATCAGGGAGCGGGAAACTTCCGGAAAGTGGCGATGCAACCAAATATCTATCCGACAAAAAGCCGGCTCATAAACTTGAATTCTCTCTTTTTTCATCAAACCATAAACTCAAGAATATCAAAATAATTCCTGCTACAATGAAAACATCGGCCAGGTTAAAAGTAGCCCAAAAAGAAGGATCTACAAAGTCTATTACATATCCAAAACGCCAGCGATCTAAAAGATTGCCCCAGGCACCGGCCAAAAAAGGGGAAACCCCCCTAAGATAGGTGACCTTCCCAAAAAGCCAGAGAAACACAATAGTGATGAAGACAGTAATTAAAATAAGCCCCTCTTTATTTATTATTTTCCAACCAAAAGCGCTACCAAAATTATAGCGCAGAGTAAGGTTAAGAATTCCCGGAATGAGAATCAGTGAATCTTGAGTTAAATTTTTTATAGCCCATTGTTTGGTCAGTTGATCCGCAGCCAGACCTATGGCAAAAAACAGAGAAAACCAAAGCCATCTTATAGCTTTTTTCTCCTCAAATCCAGAACTCACGGTTCCCCCGCTTAAAAATCATCCTGAAAATCTCGGAAAGAAAAACGAGATATTTCTCCTCCCTCTTCTTCTTTGTTTTCTTCTTCCTCTTCTCCCGTCAGAGCTTTGGTATTCCAATCTTTCTCTTTCCATTCTAAACTATCCATAAAAGTTTGTAATAGAGATCTAAAACGAATCTGGAAAAGACGATATTGCTCTAAAAGAGCCTGATGCTGCTTCTCTATTTCTTTTTTTCTCTCCAGAGCTTCTTCGATAATTTTTTGTGCTCTAATTTCTGCCTCTTTTAAAACCATCTGCGACTCTTTTTTGACTATTTCTCTCTCTACTTCTGCTTGCTTTTCCCATTTTCTCATCCGATCCTCCATCTTTACTAATTCTTCTTCTTTCTCTCCCAGCATTTGCCTAAGCTCCCGGTTCTCCCGCAAAATTTTTTCTCTTTCTGCTATCATGCCCTCCAGTTGAGAAGCCAATTCTTCCAAAAATTCTCGCACCTCATATTCATTATAGCCCCGCAAGGAGCGATTAAAATCTATTTCCCGCACATCTTCCGGTCTCCACCAAGTCATCTCACTTCCTCCTTACTTCCCTACATTCTTAGCTCTCTTGTACGCTTCCTCCACTGCCTCCATCACCAATCCCCTAAAGGCTCCCTCCTCCAGTTTCTTTATACCAGAAATAGTAGTACCTCCCGGAGAAGCCACCCAATTTTTTAGCTGAGCCGGGTGCATACCTCGAGCTTTTAAGAGAGATGCCCCACCTGCTACCGTTTGAACAGACACTTTCAGGCTCTTCTCCCAGGGAATACCTATCTTTACTCCTCCGTCAGCCAAAGCCTCTATAAAAAGAGCTACAAAACCTGGACCACTACCGCTGAGAGCAGTAAAAAGGTCTAATTCTTCCTCTTGCGCTTCAAAAACCCACCCCAAGGAAGAAAGGAGAAAAAGGAGATCCTCTCGTTCTTCAACTTTTACCCTCGGCGAAAAACATACTGGAACCACACCTTCTCCCACTTCTACACATAAATTGGGCATAACTCGCACTATTGCTCCCTGAGGAGCAAATTCTTCCAAATCTTGGATTTTTGCTCCCGCCACTGTTGATATAAAAACCGCCGGAGATAAATCGCGGAGAGAAAGAAGAGCCTCTCTCACATCCCCAGGTTTTACAGCTAAAAATATAAAACGAGGAGCTTCTAAATTACTCAAATCTTCTACCCATTCCAGACCCAAAGAAGAAGCAAGACTTTTTGCTTTTTCTAACACCTGGTCGAAGAGAAAAAACCGAAACTTTTTATGCCAATTGTCTCGACACAAACCCCGAACCAGAGCACTTCCCATGTTCCCACAACCGACAAAAAGCATACTGTCTTCCACTTCATTCACTCCTCTCTCCAAATATGGCTCGACCTAAACGTAGTATAGTAGCTCCTTCTAAAATAGCCCATGGAAAGTCATCGCTCATCCCCATAGATAACTCCTGAAAACTGGTAATCTGGGGCATTTCGCGATTCACTTCTTCTTTAAGTTCTCGTAGACGGGAGAAAATCTCCCTTACTTCTTGTTCTTCTCCTCCAACAGGACCAATAGTCATAAGACCTCTCAGTTCTAAATGAGAAAGCTGAGCAACATGATAAACCAAAGATAACAATTCTTCTTCCCTCACTCCTCCTTGAGTTTCTCGACCGGTAAGATTAACCTGAATCAAAACCGGAAATTTTTTATTTAAATCCCTTGCTCTTTTTTCCAGCTCCTCTCCTTTATCTATACTATCTAAAGAATGAAGACACTGGAAAAATTTTACCACTTTTTTCGCTTTATTTCTCTGCAATCGACCCACAAAGTGCCATTCTACTTCTTCAGGTAAAAGAGGCATCTTCTTCAGCGCTTCTTGAACCCTATTTTCTCCCAGAGAAACCAAGCCCAGGGAAATCGCATCTTCAATTTTACTTATTTCTACTCCTTTGGTTACTGCTACTACTTTTATATCTTCGGGCTTTCTCCTTGCTTTCTGAGAAAAAAGGACTATCTTTTCTTTAACTATTTCCCAATTTTCCCCTACCCCATATCCACCACCTGCCAGGGTTTTACTTCTCCCCAGGGGGAGCGTATCCATTCTTCATCTCTATTTAACTCCCCCAATAAATCTCGCCAGGCCCTCCGCGACCAGGGGTGAGGATGAAACAATAACTGAGGAACTTTTTCTCCTATCAGCCGATCTCCCCGAGCAAGAAGTAATTGAATCCAAGCCAAGCGAGGACTTTCTCCAGAAAAGGGAACATTCAATTTAATTAATCCTCTTTCCCAGATTCTTTTTTCTCTCTTCCAATCCCGAAGAGAAGGAGTCTTCCAGTCGGCAAGAGGAGTATGAGGCTTGGGCACCAGAAAACTATAAGAAACTAAAATTCTCTGGGGATTCTTTATCCGAGCAATCAACTTTGACAAAAATTCCAAATCCTCTTCTACTCCTCCCCCTGGTTTACCTAACATAAAATAGAGTTTCACCCTTTTTATCCCTCTCTCCAGGAGTTCTTCTATCAGCTCTATCCATTCCTGGTTAGAAAGCCCTTTCCCCAGCTTACTTCGAGCAGAAAAGCTTCCACTTTCTGGAGCAAGGGTCAAGGTTTCTATCCCTCCTTGCGAAAGCAAATCCCACAGCCACTCTTTCTCCACTAAGGAAACAGCAGGAAGAGAAGAAAGAGTAAATTTTTTACCTCTGCAGAGCAGATATCTCAGTATCTCCCCCACAGCGGGATGAGATAGTAAATCTACTCCCACCAGGCCTACCTTGGGAGACCAGGGGGAAACATGGTCAATCATTTTCTCTACCAATTCTAAAGACCTGTTGCGTAAAGGATGGTATATATTTCTACCAGCACAGAAAGAACAATGATATCTGCAACCCCTGCTTACCTCTACCAGAGAGGCACCCTGAAAATAAGAAAAAGGGGTATAAATAAAAGTGCGAGTTTCAAACTTCTCTATATCAACCCACTGTCTTTGTACTGGAAAAGAGAACTCTTTTTCTTTTTCAAAGCCTTGGAGCTCACCTTTGTGATAAATAGGATGAACTCCACTCGGGACATATACTCCGGGAACTTCTCCCAGAATCTTCTTCATCTCTTCCCTGTTTTTGTCCCTCTCTGCTCCTTCCCTCCACAAGGCAAGAATCAGAGGAAAAATTTCTTCTGCTTCTCCTATCACTATAAAATCCATAAATGGAGCAATGATTTCTGGATTGAGAGTAGCAGCAGGTCCACCACTTATCACCCAAGGATCTTTCTCTTTTCTATCCCGGGAAAAAAGAGGGATCCCCCCTTCTTGCAATAAACATAGAAGGTTAAGAATGTCTAATTCGAAAGAAAAGTGAAACCCTATGACATCAAAAGAATTAAGAGGCAAACCACTTTCCAGTGACCGCGGTCCTCGGTCACAGAAAAACCTCTCTCCTCGCCACTCGGGGGCTTCAAAAAGGAGGCGGATGATAGATTGATAGCCTAGGTTGGCCATCCCCAAAGAATAGTCTCCCGGGAAGCAAAGGGCAAACAGAAACTTACCCACTTTAGTGGAAAGGAAAATTCCCTGCTCTTCCTTTCCGTAAACTTTTATACCTTCGGCCATTAACTTATTTTTTTCTCAAAAAAGCAGGAATATCCAGGTCATCAAAAGAAAAGGAATCAGAAATCTCGCCTACTTCCTCCTCCCCCTTCTTTTCTTCATTCTGATCAAATCCCGTAGCAATAACAGTAATTTCTATCTCATCTTTCATTTTCTCGTCAACTATTGCCCCAAAAATGATGTTAGCTTCTTCTGAGGCAGCCTGGGTGATTATTTCTGCTACCTGGTTTACATCCCAGATACTAAGGTTAGACCCCCCGGTGACATTAAACAGTATTCCTTTAGCACCAGAAAAAGGAGTCTCTAACAGGGGACTATTTACCGCAAGATGTGCCGCTTCCTTAGCTTTATTTTCACCACCAGCTCTACCGATACCCATAAGAGATGTTCCTGCCCCCTCCATTATGGCTCTAACATCAGCAAAATCTAGATTAACTATTCCTGGAATATTAATAAGATCAGAAATGCTTTTCACTCCCTGTAAAAGAATGCTATCTGCCATCTCAAAAGCTTCCCTTACCGAAGTAGAAGAATCAGCAATCTGCAAAAGACGGTCGTTGGGAACCACGATTAAGCTATCTACTTGCTCCCGCAAAAGTGCAATCCCTTCTTCTGCCTGTTGCATCCTCTTTTTCCCCTCAAAACTAAAAGGTTTGGTAACTACAGCTACGGTCAAAGCACCTAATTCTTTAGCCAAAGCAGCCACTATCGGTGATGCCCCAGTGCCTGTCCCCCCTCCCATGCCAGCAGTGATGAATATCATATCTGCTCCTTCCAAAATTTCAAAAATCTTCTCTTTGTCTTCTGCTGCTGCTTTCCGACCTACTTCCGGATCGGCACCTGCTCCCAATCCTCGGGTCAGCCTGGCTCCAATTTGTAATCGAATATCAGCTAAAGATTGCTCTAAAACTTGAGTATCAGTATTCATGGCTACAAAAGTAACTCCCTTAAGACCAATTCGGACCATGCGATTAACCGCATTTCCTCCTCCACCACCTACACCGATGACTTTTATATTAACTTTTCCGTTACGAAGCCCTCGAGAACCCGAATGCATAATTATCGCCCTCCACTTTCACTCCAACATAAAAAAGTCTTTAAACCAATCTATAATTTTAGATCCCCGATCCTCTAATTCGAGAACCAGCGATTTTTTGCCCCTTCTCTCTGTGATGTCTTCCAGACCAAATTGCAACAAACCACAAGCAGTAGAAAACATGGGGTGGGATACAGTCTGAATCATCCCCACATGGTCTTTGCTCTCTGGAGAGCCCACCCTCACCGGCAATTCTAAAATAGAAGAACCCAACTCTGCTATGCCCTCTAAAAGAGCACTTCCTCCCGTTAAAACTGCTCCTCCTCGCAAAAAAGGATAAAAACCCGAAGATTTAATCATCCGGCGGCTCAACAGAAATAGTTCCTTTACTCGAGCTTCTATTATCTCACAAGCATATTTCCTCTTTACCGTTTGTAGAGAGGAAAGCCCCAAATCTTTGACTTCAATAACTTCATCATCAGGAATATGCCGGCTAAAAGCACAACCATGATGCAGTTTAATTCTTTCCGCTTCATCCCGGGAAGTCCGTAAACCCACAGCCAAATCGGAGGTAATATTTTCTCCTCCTAAAGGAACCACTCCCGAATAGCGAATGGATCCTCCATAAAATATGGCTATATCCGCCGTACCTCCTCCTATATCTATTAAAGCAATTCCCATCTCCTCCTCCATGGGATGCAGAACAGCCAAAGCAGAAGCAAGAGGCTGAAAAATCAACCGGTGAACCTCCAAGCCTGCCTGTTGAAAACTCTTAGAAAAATTATGAAACTGGCTATCTTCTATAGTGATCAGGTGGGTTTTCACTCGAAGCCGAGAACCAATCATACCCACAGGATCAGCTATTCCCGCCTGATCATCCACTATATATTCCTGAGGTAAAAGATGTAATATCTTTTTCCCTTCTAAATTTACTTCTGCTTTGGAACCTTCCAGAGCCTTGTCCACATCTCGAGAGTTAATCTCTCGTCCTCCTTTATTCAGAAAAACTTCATTCTCCAGGTTAAAAGAAGATACACCATCACCAGCCACTCCAGCATATATCAAATCAGGCATAACATGAGCAATTTCCAGAGCCAAAGAAAATGACTCTCGAACCGCCCCTGCTGCTTTGTTAATGTCTATTATCTTCCCTCTCCTGATACCCCGGGCACTACTTAGCCCCACTCCCAAAACTTCAATGGTATTGTTTTTTTTCCGCCCGATCAGGGTACAAACCTTACTGGTTCCTATATCCACTGCTCCCAAAACAGGAGAATAACTGTTCGAGTATCGCCAATTCTTCAAGAAAGATCCTCCCTGGCCGGCACTATGATCAAATCATCCCCTACCCGAATATCAAACCCTCCTACCTCCAGATATCTCACTGATACGTCTCTCAAGTAGGGCTTAAGAATAGCCGACTTTTTCTTCAAATTATTAACTCCCTCACACTTTATAAATATACCATTTTGCAGCTCCAAAATAAATAACTTATCACTCTCCACCACTATCGCTGAAAGAGGAATTTCAAACTCTCTTTTCCACTCTTTAATTAGACTCAAAGCTTCCAGTAACAAGCTTTTTTGGTTTTCTGGTAAATAAACCCTCACCAAATCGGAAGAGGAAGCAGGAATTTCTACCCCTTCCTCATCTACACAAAAAACCCTATCTCCTATTTCTATCCAGGCCTCCGGCTGACGTTCTTCTATTTCTATCCGTACCAGATAGGGAAAAACCTTGCTTACTTTTGCTTCCTTTACTTCAGGAAGCCCCTCCAGTCTTTTTTCAATCTCCCAGGAGCGAAGAGCAAAAATGTTACCACCCAGAGGAATGTCAGCCATATCTAATAGCTCCTCTTCTGGTAATCGTTGGTTACCGCTTATCTCTACTGCTTTCACTTTAAACAAGCCTGTCCGGAAAACCAGACTGAATAAAGCAAAAGAGACCACCCCTAAAATAAAGTAAAAAAAAAGATCTGCCCAAAAAGCTTAGTTTTTTTCCACACTAAGGCCATAATTCTACTTCTCTTTCTAACCACATATTTTTATTCATATATACCTCTTTTTGTATCCAATTCATAAGATATTCTATTTCCCAGGATTTTGCTCCCCCTAAATTGACAATAAAATTAGAATGCTTGGAGGAAACTTGAGCTTTTCCCACTCGCAAACCCTTAAGCCCCATTTCTTCTATTATTCGAGCAGCACTATCTCCGGGGGGGTTGCGAAATACACTACCCGCAGAAGGCCACTCGAGAGGCTGTCTCTCTCGGCGCAAATAACAAAATCTCTTAATTTTTTCCCGAGAGACCTTCTGGTCCTCGGGAAAAAGGTGGAAAGCAGATCTCAAAATAACTGTTCCCTCTCCTTGTTTTAAATTAGAGTCCCGATAAGAAAAAGTTAAACAGCTTCTTGTCAACCATTCTTTTTTCCCACTCTTCCAGCGGACCTTCACCCTCTCTACCAAAGAACCAATTTCTTTCCCAAAACATCCGGCATTAATTCTAACAGCTCCCCCTACAGTTCCCGGTATCCCCACCAAAAACTCACTTCCTCCCAAACCTTCCTGGAGAGCAAAACTAACCAGCTGGAAAAGAGAGGCACCTCCTCCCCCTTCTACGGTATTGCCCTCTCTTTTGAGTTCACAAAAATTCCCCTTCAGCCGAATTACCACCCCCGGAAACCCCTCGTCTTTTACTAAAATATTAGAACCGTGCCCTAAAATTTTCCATCTTATTCCTTCTTTTTCACAGAGAAAAATAACTTGATCCAGCTCCTCCTCATCTTTTACCTCGACCAGAGCGAGAGCTCTCCCTCCCACTTTCCAGGTAGTAAAGTCTCTCATTTCCGGCTGGACAATGATAGACAAGCCGGTAGTGTTCTCCAGCTCGCTCCTTATTTTCCCCCATTTGGGGAGCAAAGAATCAGCCCCACCTTCCATACGTCTCCTGCACCCATCGTAACAACTAAGTCTTCCGGTTTCAATATCTTCAAGCACTCCTGAGCCGCTTCTTCCGGGCTCTCCACTAACTGAACTTTTTCAAATCCATTTTTCCTCATTTCCCGGTAAATCAATTCTGCAGAAATACCAGGAATAGGCTTTTCTCCTGCTGAGTAAACAGGTAAAATGAAAACCTGATGAAATTTTTCTAAAACTCTGGCCATCTCTCGATATAGCTGTTTAGTTCTAGTATAACGGTGAGGCTGAAATATGACTACTAAACTTCCCTCCGCATAATCTAGAGCAGTTTGCCACACAGTTAGCATTTCTGTAGGATGGTGGGCATAATCATCTATCACCAGTGCTCCTTTTACTCTCCCTATTTTCTCGAAACGCCTTTTCACTCCTCGAAAGGAAGAAATAGCTTCTTTCAAATGATTTATCCCTATCCCTACCTTCAATCCCACCGCTATAGAGGCCAAAGCATTATTTACGTTGTGTAGCCCGGGCACTCGTAATTCAAAATCAGCCAATTTTTTACCCTTCCAGTCTACCTGAAAAAGGAAACCATTTTTCTTTTTTTCTTTAATTCTCCCCCTTATATCTCCTCCTTCTCTACCATAAGTCACAATTTCTAAAGAGGAAAGATAAGGCAATATGGAACGAACGGTGGGGTGGTCCTGGCAAACTACTCCAAAACCACCTTCCTTTATCTGATGCAAAAAACGGACGAAAGCCTCTTTCTCCTTTTCCATATCTCCATAAAAACTCAGATGGTCGTCTTCAATATTTGTAACTACAGCGCAAAAAGGATTGAGCTTCAAAAAAGAACCATCGCTTTCATCTGCTTCAGCTATAAAAAATCCTCCCTTCCCGGCTTTGGCATTACCCCCTATATCTTCCAACTCTCCCCCCACCGAAACCGTAGGATCCAAACCCGCTATTTCGAAAAGTAGAGAAATCATGGAGGTAGTAGTGGTTTTACCGTGAGTCCCAGCCACAACGATACCTTTTTTATCATTCACCAAAGATGCCAGCATATCTCCCCTAAGAATAATGGGAAGATTCAGCCTCTTAGCCTCTTTTAATTCCTCATTCTCTTCAGGTATAGCTGAAGAAACAATCACTGCTTCTGCTCCCCAGACCTGTTCCAGACGATGACCTAAAAAAACTTTTACTCCTCTTGCCTTTAGGCGTGCTATAGCTTCATTCTCTATGATATCAGAACCACTAACCACATATCCCTGTTCATGGGCTATTAGAGCTAAGCCACTCATCCCTACTCCTCCGATACCAATAAAGTGGAGATTACGGGGTAATAGATAACCTGTTTCGTCCAATTCGTTTCCTCCCTCTTAGTTCCTCGATTATGGTCTGCGCAATTCGGGAAGCTGCCTCTTGCATATATTCTCCCTTTAAATTGGAAAAAACACAAGGGGGAGAAATCAAAATCTTTTCCATCTCTTCTGTAAGCAGAGAAGAGGTCAAGTCCTTTTCCTTTATAACTCGGGCCAAACCTTGCTTCTCCAGCCACTGAGCATTATACAATTGATGGTCATCGGTGGCTTCCCCATAGGGGATGAGGATGGCTGGTAACTCAAACCAGAAAAGCTCAAAAACAGTATTAGCTCCCGCCCGGGCAATAGCTAGATCTGCTGCTGCATACGCTACTCCTGGCTGGGGTAAAAATTTATAAACCAAATAAGGAAAAGGGAATTTTTCCGCCATTTCTTTGGTACGTTGAAAACCTTCCTCACCAGTAATATGAATTACCTGCAACCCTTTTTTCCCTAGCCAATCTCTAGTTCCTAAGAAATTGACGTTAATTATTTCTGAACCCCGACTTCCTCCCATAACTAAGATAGTTTCTCGGTCTTTCTCCAATCCCAATTTTTGCCGAGCTTCCTCTCTTTTGCCCTTCCAATTCACTACTTCTTCCCGCAAGGGATTACCTGTTATCTCAATCCTCATCTCTTTATCCTTCCAGTAAGAAATAGTCTCCGGAGCAGAAACAAAGATCTTCTTGGCCCAGCGAGATACCACTCGGTTAGATAGGCCGGGATAAATATTCTGTTCATGAAGGTAAATGGGAACACCTAAAATTCTAGCCCACAGAGCACTCAGAAGAGAAAGATAACTTCCCATGCCCAATAAAGCCTGCGGACGATAGCGAAGAAAGTAAAAACCGGTCTGGAAAAAACCCACTAAATTATCCCCCAGCATAGATAAAAAAGAAAGACCCCACTTTCTATCCCAGCCTCGAGCTCGAATAAAAAGAAGTGAAAAACCAGCTTCCTTAACTAACTTTTCTTCCATTCCTCGCTTAGTTCCCAAAAATACTACTTGCAGGTTTTCCTTTTTCATTTCTTGAGCGATACAAAGAGAAGGGAAAATATGCCCTCCTGTTCCCCCACCGGCAATAAAAATCGTTTCCACCTATTCTCTCCCTCGAGCAATATTAAATAGAATCCCCAACTCGCTAAGAGTAACAATCAGAGAAGAATTACCATAACTCACCAAAGGCAGAGTTACCCCTGTAACGGGAATAAGCTTTAACACCGCACCCATATTAATAAAAACCTGCAACATGATGCTAATGGTGATACCCATAGCCAAAAGCCCTAAAAACTCATCCTGGGCTTCTTGAGCAATTTTCCAGCCTCGCCACAGTATAATAGCAAATAATACCACCACCAGAGAGGTTCCTACAAATCCCAATTCTTCTCCTATAATAGCGAAAATGAAATCGGTATGGCGGTCAGGAAGGAAAAAAAATTTCTGACGACTTTCTCCCAACCCTCGCCCCACCACTCCTCCCGAACCCAGGGCTATAAGAGATTGGATAGTGTGAAATCCTGTTCCCAGAGGGTCTTTCCACGGATCCCAAAAAGCCAGAATCCGTTCTTGCCAGTATTCTTTTCCTCCAAAAAAAATGAGAAAAATACCACTGGGTATTAAAACTATCAAAATTAAAAGGAGGTGCTGCAATTTACTTCCACCCAAAAATAGCATAACAAAAGCAATAAGAAACAGAAAAAAAGCGGTGCTTAAGTCTGGCTCAATCAATACCAAAAGACATATCAATCCCACTAAAATCAAAAAAGGCACAATTCCCCGTCGGAAATCCTCTACTCTCTCTTTATAGTTTGCTAAAGCGTCAGCTAAATATAAAATTATGCTCAATTTAGCCAGCTCTGAAGGTTGAAAGCTAAAAACTCCCAAATTTATCCACCGGTAGGAACCTCCACTCACTTTTCCTATTCCGGGTATAAAAACCAAAATTAAACAGACAAAGGTAGCTAAAAGTAAAAAATGGTTTAGACCCCGCAACCGTTCCAGGGAAATAAAAGTAAATATAGTTAAAAAAATAAAACCTATTCCTATCCCTAAAAGATGTCTTTTTAAGAAATAAAAAACATCGCCATAGGCATACAAAGCAGTAGTCATACTGGCACTAAAAACCATGAGAATTCCTAAAAGCAGGAGCAAAGACATGGACCAGAAAAGATAAGGATCGATATTCCACCATCTTGATTCTCTTTTTCCCAAAAATGTTTGATTAATAGCGGGAAATTCCGCTTCGTTCCAATTCATAGACCAATTGACGGAAGTGCTCCCCCCTTTCTTCAAAACTACGATATTGATCCCAGCTGGTACAGGCCGGAGAAAGAAGTACGGCATCTCCCTCCCCCGCTAAGCTTTTTGCTTTCTTTACCGCTTCCTCAAGAGAAAAAACCAGATGCCGCTCTAAATGAGGAGGAATAAATTTCTCTATTAGATTTCGAGATTCCCCATAAACCACTACTGCCTTAACTTTACCACTTTGGAAGGTAGTGGTAAGCTCACTAAAGTCATCGATTTTTGCTTTTCCCCCCAATATCAGAATAACAGGACAAGATAAAGACTCTACAGCCACTCTGGTCGAAGAAGGAGTAGTAGACTTAGAATCGTTAAAGTAATCTATCCCCCCCCAGCTTCCTACTTTTTCTAAGCGATGAGGTAGAGAAGAAAGAGAGGCTATGGCTTCCTCTGCTACTTTTTTCTCTACTCCTGCGAGTAGAGCTATAGACAGAGCCACCAGCAGATTTTCTTGCTGGTGCTTCCCGGGTAAGGAAAAATGGGAAAGAGAGAAAAGGGGCTCCTTCCCCCGAAAAACTTTATTATCCCAGATATAAAAACCTTCCGACAGTTTCTTATCTCGGGCCACCGGTATTAATTGAGACTTAACCAACCGAGAAAAACGAGCCGACCAACAACTGGAAGAAAAATTAATCACGGCAAAATCAGTTCTTTTCTGGTTCTCCAGAATGCGAGCCTTGGCCCAAAAATAATTTTCCGTGGTAGAGTGGTAATCTAGATGATTGGGAAATAAGTTGAGCACCACAGCCACTGAAAAGCGAGCCTTATCAATGTGGGCTAACTGAAAGCTACTCAGTTCTACCACCCCCCAATCAAATTTTTCAGGAGCGGAGAGGCTTTCTATCAAAGGACAGCCCCAGTTTCCCCCTAAAAAAACTGACCAACCAGCTCTTTCTAAAATTTGTTTGGTCCAAAAAACAGTAGTACTTTTTCCGCAAGAACCAGTAACACCAATAAGGGGAAAAGAAATAAATCGAGTAGCTAGCTCTATCTCACTAATCACCGGTATTTTGCGTTCTTTTGAAGCTCGTAAAACCGGATGAGTTAGTGGTATACCAGGGCTAGTTATGACCTCTGAGATAGAAGGAAAATCAGCTTTCATCAGAAAATCTGCCGGGGAACAAAACTCAAACCTTTCATCTTCTTTTATATCTTGAGGTATGTGCTCTTCTTCAAGATAGTCATCCATAGCTAAAACTTTTTCTTTCTGCCTCAACAGGAACCGGGCAGCTGCTATCCCTGTTCTCCCCAGGCCCAAAACTACTCGCACTTTTTCATCCCCCTACCATACTTAAAAGCGCCACTACCACTGCCACTGCCTGAATAATCCAGAACCTCACCGTAATTTTACTCTCTTTCTCCCCCCGGAGTTCAAAATGATGATGGAGAGGACTCATAAGAAATATTCTTTTTCCAAACACCCGGAAGGAAAACACCTGAAGAATCACCGAAAGAGTATCCAGAACATAAACTATACCAACCAGGGCCAATAACCAGGAATAACCAGAAAAAAGAGCCAGAACTCCCATAAGAGCCCCTAACGATAAGGAACCACAATCCCCCATGAAAATCCGGGTAGGCCAGAAATTAAACCATAGAAAAGAAAGCAGTGCTCCGCTGAAGATAACTGCCACCTGAGCTAAAGAGTAATCTCCCTGTAATAGAAAAACTACCATCCAAAAACTAAAAGTCAAAATCCCACAACCTGCTGACAATCCATCCAAACCATCGGCAATATTAAAAGCGTTGGCAGAGGCCAGAATTAAAAACAAACTATAGAGAAAGAAAGGGATACTTCCCAGCTCTATAACTCTGCCCCCCCGGGAAATAGCCAGGTGGTGAGGAAAAAGAGGAAATGCTATTGCTAAAATAAAAACGGCTAACACTAGCTGCAAAAGGAATTTGTGGCGGGCTTTCAGGCTCCAAGGCTCCCCCCTAAAACATTTAAAGTAGTCATCTAATAGCCCTAACCCACCAAAAGATAATAAAGTTATCAGTATAATCCCCATCTGCGGGGTAAACTTCTGGAAAAGAGAAAGCACCAATAATCCAGAGAGAACAATGATCATTCCTCCCATACTGGGAGTGTTTTCTTTGTAAAGGTGCAGATTGGGACCTTCCTTTTTTATTTTCTGACCTATATGGTTTTTTTCCTGCCAGCCAATGAAAAAAGGAAATAAAAACAAAGCCAAAGCAAAAACTCCCAGAAAAGAAAAAATTAAATTTCTAATCTCACTCATTGCTCTCTCCATTCCGGAGGAATGGCTCTCTCCAGTTCTACTTTTCTCGACCCTTTAAAAAGTATCGCCCACTGCTTTCCCCGAGGGGGGTGGTGAGCAAGAAATTCCTGTGCCTCAGGGGAGGTAGAAAATAGTAAAAATCGACCTTCCTGTATTTCCTTTTTAGCTATGGCTTCCGCTGCTTTCTTCATTTCTTCTCCTACCAACAGGGCCCGAGAAAGAGAAGATTCCTTTAATTCTCTCAAAAATTCTTGATGAGCCTGGGAAGTAATGCTCCCCAATTCTAACATATCTCCCCACACTCCCCAGACTTCAAATCCCAAAGAAGCGAGAGAGTTCAAAAACCGTAAAGATTTATGAGCAGAAAGGGGATTAGCGTTATAAGAGTCGTCGATTACGATTCCTCTCTCATGAAAAAAGAAGTTTCCTCTTCCCGGGGGAGGTTGCCAATCTTTTAAACTCTCCGCTACTTCTTCTACTTTTATATTCAATTCCCGAACCAGGTGGAAAGCAGGCAACAACATGACCGCTATCTCAGGGAAAAGAAAAGGAGCATAAAAACAAAAATCATCTCTCCCCATTCGTACTTCTACTTTAGCTTCCCAGGTCAGAGGATTGAGTGAAAAACTTTTTAAGCAGATATGATTAGTAGGGGAAAGACCAAAAGATATAATCTTTTTCTCTCTCAGTTCTTCTCTTTCCTCCACTAATTTACTCCACTCCTGGTCGGTGTTGAGGTAAATTATCTCCGTTTTCTCCCTTATCAGTTTAATTTTTTCCTCTACTACTTCTTCTACGCTACCTAAGCCTTCTAAGTGCCCCTCTCCAAAAGAGGTAAAAACCACCATTTGAGGATCGATCATTTCTGCCAGCTTTTCCATTTCTTTTCTTTGATTTATGCCCGCCTCTATTATTAAATAATCATTATCTTCTCTAAAATTAACTAAGGAACTAGCCACCCCTATTATGGTATTAAAGCTCTGAGGAGTTGCCTCTACCAAAAAACGCCTGGATAGTAAAGAATCAAAAAAACTTTTACAGGTAGTTTTGCCTACTGTACCGGTAATAGCAATCTTATACCCCCCTAATTTACGAGAAGCTCCTTTTCCCAATTGATAAAGAGCTAAAAGAGTATCCGGTACCTGGAAAACATAAACTTCCCCAACACCGCTCTCCACAGAGCTCACCAGGACTCCTGGCGCACCTTTCCTTACTGCTTCCTCTACAAATAAATGTCCATCAGTCTTCTCGCCTTTAAGCGCTATAAAAAGCTGCCCTCTTTTCAAGGAGCGACTATCAATAGCCACTCCTTGAAAAGAGGAAACATTACCTATTTTTTGTATTTCAGCTTGAGTAATTTCTGCTATTTCCTGCGGTGAAAATCTCATTTTCCTTCTCTTTCAATAGTTTCCAGGCTACGTAATGATCGTTATGAGGAACTATCTTCCCTTTGTACACCTGAAACCTCTCTGGACCTTTCCCCGCCAAAAAAACCGTATCTTCCTTTTGAGCTAACTCCAAAGCCCGCCGGATGGCATCTGCTCGGTCTAAGATCACTTCAAAAAACAATTTCTTGTTTGATGCCACCTTTTTTACCCCCTCCAGAGCATCCAGGGCGGTTTGCTCCGGTGCCTCTCCTCGAGGGTTGTCAGTAGTAACAATACATACGTCACTAAAGCGAGCTACCGTTTCTCCAATGAAGGGCCTTTTCCCTCTATCTCTTTCCCCTCCACAACCAAATACGGTAATTACTTTTCCGGGAGTCAGTTCCCGAATAATAGAGAGGCTTTTTTCTAATCCATGCCAGTTATGAGCAAAATCTACTATCACGGTAAAATCTTGACCTGCTTCCACAAACTCCCACCGACCGGGAACATGACGAATCCGAAACAGAGACTCCTGAATGCTACTTGTATCCAAACCATAAAAAAGAGCCAAAGAAATGGCAGCAAGAGCATTATACACATTATGAACTCCGGGAAAGTGAATCACTATCTCCATTTTTCCCCACGGACTTCTAACTAAAAAAGAGCTGTGGCGGAGGGAATAATTAATCTCTTCCCCCCTCACCTCCGCCTCCCGGTTCAAGCCATAAGTGAGAAAAGGAACTCCTATACTTTTTATCATCCGCAGACAACCTTCGTCATCTCCGTTTACCGCTACTACTCGAGGATGATTCTTAACCAGATTTTCCTCTACCATTTGTAGAAGCTTCTTTTTACTTGCAAAATAATGTTCGAAACTACGGTGAAACTCCATATGTTCAGAAATTAAGTTGGTAACCAAAGCAGAATCAAATTTTACCCCCTCTACTCTCCCCAGCGCCAGAGCATGGGAAGAGACCTCTACCACTGCATCTTTTATACTCATTTTTCGCATCTGATAAAGATGGCGGCAAAAAGAAAGGGATTCTTCGGTAGTATTCACCGCTTCTTCTTCCCAAGGGCCTATAATGTTCCGTGCGGTGGTGAGAAGACCACAGGGAAAGCCACTCCCCTCCCAAATGGAGCGGAGGAAAAAACAAGTGGTAGTTTTTCCATTGGTACCTGTTACTCCCATAATCCTCAGAGCAGAAGAAGGGTCATCATAGAAAAAGGAAGAGGCCAAAGCCAGCGCTCTTCTCCCTTCAGAAACTAAAACCCAGGACCCCTTAGAAGGGGCAAATTCTTTTTTTTCTAAAACTACTAAAATCGCTCCTCTTTCTACAGCTTCCTGGATATAAAAGTGACCATCAGTATTAGATCCGGGAAGGGCAAAAAAAACATAACCAGGCTGCACTCGACGAGAATCAAAGGTCAAACCTCTGACCTCTTCCTGGAAATTTTCAATTCTTCCCTCTTCAAAAGAAAATGAAGACAAAAATTGATCTATAGTCAAAATAGTCCTACCTCCGCTTTATTTGACATTATACCAGCATAATTAATAATACCTTGAGCAATCTCTCTAAAAACGGGAGCAGCAGTGTCTCCACCATAGTACTCTCCCTGGGGTTCATCCAGAACTACAATAACTCCAAAGCGAGGCTCGGGGACAGGGAAAAATCCTACAAAGGAAGAATAAAACTTATGAGGGTCATAGCGACCGTGAGAGCCTACTTTTTGGCCAGTTCCTGTCTTTCCTGCTATGCGATATCCCTCTATATAAGCTTTCTTCCCCGTTCCCTCTCTTACTGCTTTTTCCATCATTTCCAGAACTAAAGACGCCGTTCTCTCCGATACTACTTCTCCTGAAATAGAAGGAGGGAAACTTTTTACTACCTCTCCTCGAGGAGAGGTTATTTCACTCACCAGACGGGGTTGCATAACCACTCCCCCATTAGCCAAAGCAGAAAGAGCTCTTAAAAGCTGCAGGGGAGTAACCATCATCTCCTGACCAATGGGAATAGCACCTATAGAAAGCAAAGACCACTCCCGAGGAGGCCGTAAAAGACCCTGCTCTTCTCCCGGCAATCCTACCTCACATTTTTCCCCCAATCCAAAATTTTTCAAATAATAAAATAGTTTATCTTTACCTAATCTTTCAGCCAAGGTGATAATTCCCACATTACAAGAATTAATCAATAAATCTTCCAGTTTTTCTTCACCATGAGCCTTAATATCTCGCACTCGATGATTATATACCATAATGAAACCAGGACAAAAGAATTTATCCTGGAGAAAAGTTTTTTCTTCTTCTAAAGCTGCAGCCATCACCAACGGCTTTACTGTGGAGCCCGGTTCAAAAACCATATTGGTAGCCAAATTCTTCCAGGATTCAGGAGGAAAAGCTTGAAAGTTGCGATTATCAAAGGAAGGACGACTGGCCAGAGCCAAAATATCCCCATTCTGGGGATTGTTAACTATCACCACTCCCCCAAGAGCTTTGGTTCTTTCCATAGCTTGATCCAGAGCTTCTTCAACAAAAAACTGAATAGTGCTATCTACAGTTAAACGAAGGTCGTTGCCGTTTTGAGGCGGTAGATACTTAGTGGTAAGGGGAATTTCCCGCCCCAGTGCGTCCTTTTCATAAAATGAATAACCTGTTTTACCCGAAAGGTAGGAATCAAAAGCAAACTCTAAACCTTCCAGCCCTCGCCCATCTTTTCCTACAAAACCCAAGAGATTGCTAAACAGGGGAGCTTGAGGATAAAAACGAGTGGGCTTCTCTTGCCAGCTTATTCCTTTCAGTTTTTTCTCTCCTAAAATTTCTTTTAAATATAGTGGTGCCTGGTCGGCTATCTCTATCCAAGATTGTCCACTGCGGAACTTTTCCTGTAGTTCCAGCGGAGAAAGGGAAAGAAGCCGGGATAACTCCTCTACCACCTCTTCTAAATCATCGATCTGGGGAAGATAGGCAGTGATAGAGAGCACTCCCACATCTTCAGCCAGTATTCTACCATCGCGGTCTCGAATAGAGCCTCGTTGAGGTGGAAGTTCTCCCAATACTAAGCGAGACAAAGCTTCGTCTCGGTAAAACTTACCTCGCACTATTTGAACAGAAAAAACGCGAATTATAATAATTCCCAAAAGAAATAAAGTTAAAAAGAACAGAAAATTTGCCCGCCGGGCAAATTTTCTGGAAATCATTCTCCTTGCGTCTCCTTTGGCGTTTCTACTTTTAGAACCAGCTCTCCTTTCCCACCTCCTAAAGCAGAGCTGGACACCATATAAACAGTTTTATCCGGATAAATCATGCCCAGCTGGTTTATGGCTACTTCTTTTATTCTCTCCAGAGAAGACAATTGAGCGATTTCCATTTTTAGTTTATCCTTGGTGGCCAGTAAATTATCAACATCCTCCCTTTTTTGCTCCACCAAAAAACTTTTTTCTAAAAGCATGGCTTGTAAGGTAACATAAAGAAAAGACAGAGAAAAAACAAAAAATAAACCAAATACCAACCAGGACTTAGCTTTCTTCATCACTATCCCTCCTTATTTTTCTCATCCCCGCCTTTTTGCTGCTCTCAACCGGCCACTGCGAGCCCGAGGATTATCTTTCACCTCCTGGGGAGTGGGACGAACAGGTTTTTTGGTCAATATTTCCCACTCTTCCCTGTGTCGAAAAAAACTTTTTACTATCCGATCCTCCAGAGAGTGATAACTAATTACCACTACTCTCCCCCCCTCCTCTACCATAGAAGAAACTTTCTCCAGGGCCTCTTCTATCTCCTTTAATTCCTCATTTACAAAAATGCGTAAAGCCATAAAAGTACGAGTGGCGGGGTGGATTTTCTCCCGCTGAGGAACCACTCTTTCTATAATCTGAGCCAGCTCTCGAGTGGTAGCTATAGGTTTTCGCTCCCGCTCTCTCACTATTGCCTGAGCAATTTTTCGAGAAAACCTTTCTTCCCCGTAATAATAAATGAGATCGGCCAGCTCCTTTTCTGATAATTTATTTACTACCTGGTAAGCATCCTGTTTCTGCGATAAATCCATCCTCATATCCAGAGGCCCTTCTTTCTGGAAGCTAAACCCCCTTTCTGCCTCATCCAGCTGCCAGGAAGATACCCCCAGATCAAACAATATTCCCGAAACTTGCTCTGTGCCCAGAGAAAGAAGAATTTGGTCAATCTGAGAAAAGTTTCCCCGCACCAGATAAACTGGAAGAGGAGAATGTTGCAGAGTTTTTTCTGCCATTTTTATGGCTTCTTCATCTCGATCTATTCCTATCAGCACAGCTCCTTCCTCAAGCTGGGATAAAAGAGAAAGAGCATGCCCTCCTCCTCCCACGGTGGCATCTACATAAACTCCATCTTTTCTCCAGAGAAGATAATAGAGAACTTCTTTCTCCATCACTGGTTGATGAAAAAGATAAGTATTCATGATTAAATCCCCGTGTCCACTATCTGTTCGGTGATCTCGCTAAACTTTTTTTCCATCTCTTCATGATATGGTTTCCAAATTTCTTCCGCCCAAATCTCCAGGCGTTCCCCTACTCCCACCCAGACCACTTGTCGGTTTATTTCCGCATAGTTTTTTAAGTAATCAGGAAGAACAATCCTTCCCTGCCCATCAAGATCGAGGTAAATGGCATTAGCCAGAAAAAAGCGGGAAAACTCTCGAGTTTCTTTGCGAGTGAGAGAAAGAGTGGAAATCTTTTGATAAAGTTTGTTCCAAAGTTCTTCAGGATAAAGAAATATGCACTTTTCCATCCCTTGAGTAAGATAAACTTTTCCGGTGATTTCTTCTCTAAAGGAGCTAGGAATTACCACTCGATTCTTTTCATCTACAGTGTGGTAATAATGGCCCAGAAACATCTTCCACTTCCTCCCACCTTCTACCACTATACACCACTTAGCATAAACTAACAGGGAGGAAATATAAATAGAACACCTGTTTCAAATGAGAAAATTTTTTACTGGAAGAGAAAACTCTAGGTAAGGATTTGTTTAAATTCCCCCCAGCTGGGGAAAGAAGAAAACATAAAAGAAGTAGTAGCTGAGCCGATTTGAGAAAGAGAATGGGCATCGGAAAAGCGAAGGAATCGAAAACCCTCTAAGCCTAACTCATTTACTGCTATTTCCGGGGAACAGTGGCTCGATAACTCCACCACCTTTATTTCCAGATCTGGAGGGATAAAACCAAGTTGAGAAATTATACTGTAACTCCGGCGATCCACATGGGCAGGAATAACTATCCCCCCTCTATTCCTTACTCTATCCACCACTTGCTCCACGGATAAATCCAGAGGATGAACCAGAAGATTCCTTTTTTTTTCTTTTATTTCTCCCTCTTCACTTATTATCCACTCTTCCCCCCATACTTCTTCTTGCAGAGGAATGAAAGGAAGGAACTTTTCTATTTCCTGATTGAAGTCATAAAGTTGGGATAAAGAAGGAAAGAAGGAAAGAAGGTGCACTTCCTCCCGAGTCTCTACTTCTAATCCTGGTATCACCCAGATACCAAACTTTTCCCCCAAAGTTACGGTTACTTCCACATTATTACAGGCATTGTGATCAGTTACCGCAATCAAGCCGATATTTTTCTCCCAGGCTTCCAAAACAATGCACTGAGGCAACATATCTCGATCGGCACAGGGGGACAAAACACTGTGAATGTGAAGATCGGCCAAAAAAGCTCCTTTAGCCATGCCTTTTGGTGCCCGGTATCCCCAGAGAAGAAAGAACGCTAACTGCCTGGTAGCTGGTCAAAGAAGTGCGTAAAATGGTTATCCCTTCTTTTTGAGCCCTCTTCGTGGTTTCTTCATTAACTTCTTGATAATTACAAATCACTATACAGGGCATACCCACCAACACTGCCACCGCCACCACATTAGGATGAGACTGAATGGTAACCCAAATACTTCCTTCTTTAGCATTGGCGATACAATCACTGAGAAGGTCTCCACAGTATCCTCCTGCTATATCCTGTTCTGCTATTTTTTCTCCCACTACTATTTCCGCTTTCAGCGGTTCAACAATTTGAGTCACTTTCAAGATTCTTTATTCCTCCTTTTTGGCCATGGTTTGCGGAACCTTACTGGCCAAAGCATGAACCTCTCGCACTAAAGCACGTAACTGCTCCTGTAGCATAAAAGGACAATCTACTTCCTCTGCCTTTTCCCTTACTATATCCTCAGCCAAGGCTCTGCAGGTAGGGGAACCGCAAGCTCCACAATCCAGACCGGGAAGTCTTTCTAAAAGTTTTTCAATCATCTGATATTTTTCCAAAGCTCGTTTAAAATCTTTGTCCAGTTTTAAGACTTCCTTAGCCTGATAAATCTCCTTTCTCTCAAATACTCCTTTTCTACGCCACTCTTCCATTTCTTCCTCTTTTATGGGTCGAAATTCAGTATATCTCTTAAGTAGATGATTGATGCCTACTTTAGCAATGAAAGGATTCTGTACTGCCAGCACTCCTCCAATGCATCCTCCTACACAGGCTTGAGCCTCACAGTAAACCACATTTCTCAATTCTCCCATCTCGATTTTTTCCAGTACTGAAATAACTTGATGGATACCATCTACAGCCATATATTCCCCTTCTTCTAGCGAGTCCTGCTCTCCTCCCGAGCGAGCCCAGCCAATACCTCGAAAACTAGCTAAAGACAAAGAAGGAGGTTCTTCCAGCTCTCCTACTATATTAACCAAGCGAGAATAAATATTGGCTACAGAGATAGCTCCATCTATGCTTCCCAAACCATCCCCACTTTGCCTGGATTCGGTTACCTTAGCCGGACAAGGAGTAATAAAAAAGACCCCGATCTCCTCGGGGCGATATCCTTTTTCCATAGCTTGCATTCTTGCTAATTTGGCTGCTACTCCCAGGGGAGAATCCAAAGGCAATAAATTTTCTATTAAAGAAGGAAACCTAACCTCTATCAGTCTTACCACTGCAGGACAAGCGGAGGAAATTACTGGAGTGGCTATCCATCTCTTTTTTAAATAACGATTGATCTCTTCTGCTAAAATTTCTGCCCCTCGAGCTACTTCAAAAACTTCCTGAAAACCTAAATGTAAAAGACCTTGAAGCATTTTGCCCAACGAAATACCCACTTTAAATTGAGCATAAAAAGCAGGGGCAGGAAGAGCTATAGCACAGGAAAAATTTTTTATCACTTCTAAAGAATCAGCCTGAGCGTATTTAGCATGATTAGGGCAAATCCGAATGCATTCTCCACAATCGATGCATCTTTCCTCGTCAATTCGGGCCTTTCCTTGTTTCACCCGAATGGCCTCAGTGGGGCAGTGGCGAATACAATGAGTACAACCTTTGCATTTCTCTTCATCCAGACGAACAGAATGAAATATCTCTTCGTTTATCATAGTATCTATTTCTCCGGATTAAGAAAAAAATCCATGACCACTTTAGTTCCCTCTCCTATCCGGGTGTCAATTTCCAGGTGATCAGAGCATTTTTTCATATTAGAAAGACCGTATCCCGCTCCAAAACCCATTTCTCTTATATGAGGAGGAGCGGTAGAATAACCTTCTTGAAAGGCCAACTCCAGATCCGGTATACCTGGGCCCTGGTCATCTACTTCAATATGCACCCGGTCTTCATAAATCTCAGTAGCAAAAATCCCTCGATAAGCATGGATTACTACATTCATTTCTGCTTCATAGGCAGCAATCACTACTCGACGATTAAAAGAAGGAGGAAAGCCTACTTGTTGAAGAACTTTTTTCAACTCACCAGATACATCACCAGCACTCTGAAAATCTCCCCCCACAATTTCTCGCTCTATTTCTACTAAGACTTTATCTTCCTCCACCTATACTTCACTACAACCCTTCAGTCCCTGTAGATAAAGCTTCCCGCAAGATTCATACATAGGCAAATGAGTAGCTAAAAGGGGAATTTTCTTGATGGTAGCTAATTCAACAGTGTAATTATCAGGTTTTTTTCCTCGTACAAAAATAATTCCTATTATGTCACTCATCTCTGCAGTACGAATCACTTGAGGATTAGTTAGACCAGTAAGGAGCACAGAGTTTTCCTTAGTAAAAGCTAAAACATCACTTAAAAGGTCACTGCCACAAGCACAAGATGGTTGTCGATCCAAGAATTCTTCCCCTGCCAGCACCTGGGCTTGTAATATTTCTTTTATTTCTCGCAAAGTCATGTAATCTTTCCCTCATTTCCCCACAAAAGCCTCTATTCCCTGGCCTTTTAATTTGTTAGCTACCTTTTGAGCTTCATCACTACTTTGAAAACCATATATCCTCACTCGATGTAATCCTGAAACAGGTTCAGAAACGGCTTGATATCCAAACCCCTTCAAAAGGTCCACCATCTTTTGAGCGTTGGCTGGTTGAGAAAAAGCCCCGCACTGGACAAAAAATCCTCCGGAAGGAGCTTCAGCTACCTTTGGAGGAGGAGACGATGGAGCTGCAGGTTTTGCAGGAGGTTCCACTTTTTTCTCTTCTGGAGGAGCACTTGCTGCTATCTGAGTAGAAGGAGCTACCTCTTCAGAGGGAATCTCCTCTTGCGAGGGTAAACCTTCAACAGACTCTTCTTGATGCTCAAATTCTTCTTCCACCCAAGCATAAGTAGAAGGAGAAACTTCTTTTACTTCCACTTTCTCTTCAAAAATATTGCCAGTGAGTAGGTATTCGGTATAATAGTCCAGGTCTCCTCGAGCCATGAAAAAAGCAAAAACCACCACCAGTAACCCCCCTAAGAGGATTATAATTGTTTCTACCGGATCTTGTCTTTTTAAAAAAGCAAAAGGATTGCTCATCAGATATCCTCAAGTAAAGTCTCTAATTTTTCTTCCTCTTTGACCAGCTCTGCAAAACGTCTCTTTTCCTTTTCTACTATCTCCTCTGGAGCCCGATGCAGGAAATTCAAGTCATTAAGACGCTTTTTAAGTCTCTCCTCTTCCTTTTGAAGACGAGAGAGTTTCTTATTCAAACGCTCCACCTCCTTATTGAGGTCAATCATGCCTCCCACTAAAAGATAAATATCTGCTCCTCGTACTCTTCCCGTAGCCACCGATTCCGGTTTTTCCAAATTACAACCCATCTCCATTATCGAACACTTAGCTAAACTTTCTACGTAAGAACGGTTACCTTCCATATATCTGTAGTAATTCTCACCAGAAAAATTGAGTATAACTTGACATTCTTCTTTAGGAGGAATACTTAGTTCCGCTCGTAAATAGCGGATTTCTCTTATCACGTCCTGTAGAAAGGAAATAGTCTTTTCTGCTTCCTCATCCAACCATCTTTCTTCTTTGTAAGGCCAGGAAGCAATCATAATGCTCTCTGTTTCCTTTGCAGGGAGTTTTTGCCAGATTTCCTCGGTAATGAAGGGGACCACAGGATGCAAAAGTTTTAAAATCCCTGAAAGTAAATAAATGAGGAGATTTTGAGCTTTTCTTTTTTCTCTCTCTCCTCCCTGGTAAAGGTCTACTTTACTCCATTCCACATACCAATCACAGTATTCTCCCCATACAAAATCGTAAAGAAGCTGGACATACCTGCTAAAATCTAAATTATTTAGCGCTTCCTCTACCTCACCCAATAAGCGATGAAAACGAGAAACAATCCAGCGGTCTTTAATATCGAGAACAATATGCTCCTCACAAGCTGAAAAATCTTCCTCATTCATTAACACGAAGCGAGAAACATTCCACAATTTATTCATAAAATTGCGGGAAGCCTCTATTCTCTCCCAAGAAAGGTTAATGTCTCTATCTTGAACTGTAAGCCAGGCGAGAGCAAAGCGCAAAGCATCCGCTCCATACTGGTCTATTATTTCCAAAGGATCAATAGCGTTACCCAGAGATTTACTCATTTTTTTTCCCTGAGCATCACGCACTAAGGGGGTGATATAAACTTTTCGGAAGGGGACATCTCCCACAAACTTAAGACCCATCATGATCATACGTGCCACCCAGAAGAAAATTATATCAAAAGCAGTAATCAAAACCGATGTAGGATAAAAAGTTCTCAGGTCTTCGGTATCTTCTGGCCATCCGAACACCGAAAAAGGCCACAGAGCAGAACTGAACCAGGTATCCAGGACGTCTTCATCCTGTTTCACTGCCCCCCCACAGCGGGGGCAACTATCCGGGGTATCTCGGTGAGCAAAAACATAATCACAATCTTGACAATAAAAAACAGGAATCCGATGTCCCCACCACAACTGACGTGATATACACCAATCTTTGATATTATCCATCCATTCAAAGTACACTTTCTCCCAGCGCTCAGGAATAAACTCTATCTTCTTTTCTTTAACCACCTCTATGGCTGGCTGGGCCAGGTCCTTCACTCGAATAAACCATTGATTAGAAACTAAAGGCTCTACTACCGTGGAGCACCGATAGCAATGCCCCACTGAATGATAATAATCCTCTATTTTTTCTAAGTATCTCCCCTCTTTTAATTTTTCCACTACTCTTTCCCGGGCTTCTTCCCGAGAAAGACCAGAAAATTGAAGGGCTTCTTCACTCATAAAACCTCGCTCATCGATAACCTTGACCAGAGGTAGCCCATGTTTTCTTCCCAATTCGAAATCATAGGGGTCATGAGCAGGGGTAACCTTAAGTACTCCTGTTCCAAAATCAACGTCCACGTATTCATCGGCAATGATGGGAAGTTCCCTTCCCACAAGCGGCAGAATAGCTACTTTTCCCACGAGGTCCTGATAGCGCTCATCCCGAGGATTTACCGCTAAAGCTACATCTCCCAGCATAGTCTCCGGCCTTGTAGTGGCCACTACTAAATAATTATCCTCATCCCGAAGATAGTACTTCACATAATAAAGGTGAGCAGAAACCTCAGCATATTCTACTTCAATGTCAGCCAATGCTGTCTCACAACGCGGACACCAGTTTACAATGTATTCGTCTCTATAAATCAAGCCTTCTTCAAAAAGGCGGACAAAAGCCTCCCGCACTGCCCGAGATAAACCTTCATCCAGGGTGAAGCGCTCTCTCGTCCAATCACAAGAAGCTCCTATTTTTTTCAATTGTTTTACAATTCTCTCATGATAGTGCTCTTTCCATTCCCAGACTTTTTCCAGGAACTTTTCTCTTCCCAGGTCATGGCGGCTTAATCCCTCTCGAGACAGTTGCTTCTCCACCACATTTTGAGTAGCGATGCCCGCATGGTCAGTTCCCGGCACCCAGAGAGCTCGATAACCCTGCATCCTCCGGTAACGAATCAATATATCCTGAAGAGTGAGATTTAAAGCATGACCCATATGGAGATGGCCGGTAACATTAGGGGGAGGAATTACCATAGAAAAAGGAGGAGCCTCTGAGGAAGGAGGAGTAAAATAACCCTTCTTCTCCCAGAATTCATACCACTTTTCTTCCACCGAAGAAGGGTCAAAAACCGAAGATAGAGTAGTTCGCTCACTCATGTCTGTTCCCCTCATGCTGATTGTTCTTCTTTAGTTCCTCCCTTTTCTAACAAAGGAAGGAGAGCATTATTTTTCACTACCTCCTCATCAATCACCAACTTTTTAATATCCCGGCGAGAAGGTAACTCAAACATCAGCTCCACCATTAACTTTTCCATAATAGCACGTAGCCCTCTGGCTCCTGTACCTTTGACCATAGCTTCTTGGGCAATGAGGCGCAATGCCTCTTCGGTAAAAACCAGCTCCACTCCCTCCATCTTTAACAAACTCTGATACTGTTTAACCAGGCTATTGCGAGGCTCAATAAGAATACGCACCAGGTCTTCTTTCCGCAAGGGCTCAAGAGCACAAACCACTGGAATACGTCCTACAAATTCAGGAATCATGCCATACTTCATCAAATCCTCTGGTTGAACTTCACTCAAAGGATTCAACAATTCCACATCAGAAGAAAGGCCCTCCCGAGCCCCAAAACCAATCTTGCGGTCTTTTAAGCGATTCTCAATTATCTTATCTAAGCCTACAAATGCACCTCCACAAATAAACAGAATGTTTTCGGTGTTAATCTGAAGGAGGTCCTGATGAGGGTGTTTTCTTCCTCCCTGAGGAGGAACACTGGCCATGGTTCCTTCCAGAATTTTTAACAAAGCTTGCTGCACTCCCTCACCTGATACATCTCGGGTAATAGAAGGACTTTCTCCTTTCCGGGCAATTTTATCTATCTCGTCTATGTACACGATTCCCTTCTCTGCTTTTTTAATATCAAAATTAGCATTCTGAATCAGGCGAAGTAGAACATTCTCTACGTCTTCTCCTACGTAGCCAGCTTCAGTTAAAGTGGTAGCATCGGCAATAGCAAAAGGAACATCTAACAGCAAAGAAAGAGTACGAGCCAAAAGAGTTTTGCCACTCCCCGTGGGACCAATAAGTAAAATATTACTTTTTTCTATTTCTACTTCTTCCTCCGAACTGTGAGCAATTCGTTTATAATGATTGTAGACTGCCACAGCAAGTACTTTTTTAGCTCTTTCTTGTCCTATCACATATTGATCCAGAAAAGCTTTTATTTCTTTAGGAGAAGGTAGATTTTCTAGAGCAAAATCTGATTTCCGGTTTTTATCGTCTTCTCTGATGATTCCATTACACAACTCTACACACTCATCACAAATATAGACTCCCGGACCAACAATGAGTTTCTTAACTTCTGATTGACTCTTACCACAGAAGGAACAGCGTAATTTCAATTTTTCCTCCTCATACTTAGGCATTATTATTTACTTCTCCTTTTTATTTTTTTCTTCTGGATAAAGAACTCTATCTATTAACCCATATTCTCGCGCTTCCTCAGGAGACATAAAGTAGTCTCTTTCTGTATCGTTTTTAATCTTTTCTACCGGCTTTCCAGTGTGATGAGCTAATATTTCATTCAACTTTTCTCTGATTTTAATCATCTCTCGAGTATGAATCTCAATATCAGACACCTGTCCCTGTGCCCCACCCAAAGGCTGGTGAATCATTACCCGAGAATTAGGTAAGGCCATTCTTTTACCTTGAGCTCCAGCGGCTAAAATTACTGCCGCACCGCTAGCCGCCTGTCCAATACAGATAGTGGCTATATCTGGCTTTACATACTGAATAGTATCATAGATAGCCAAAGTGGAAGAGACTGTGCCACCGGGACTGTTGATGTAAAGATTAATGTCCTTTTCCTTATTGACTGCCTCTAAAAAAAGTAGCTGAGCAATAATCAAGTTAGCTACCGTATCATTTATTTCCGTTCCCAAAAAAACAATTCTATCTTGTAAAAGACGAGAGTAAATATCATAAGCTCTCTCCCCATGGGGAGTTTGCTCCACCACCATGGGTACTAAATAATTACTCATCCGCAGGAAGTTTTTCATCCTATCGCCTCCTCTTCCGGGTCCTCCAGAGCTCTCCATTGATCTAAATTGATAGGCTCCTCCAGCTCCTTAACTCTAACTTTTTGAGCCAAGTCTTTAAGGGCTTTCTTTTCTTTTATATTATATTTTACTTCGTTTATTCTGTCATTCTCTTCCAAAATTCTTTTCACTTCTTCCTTAGTTCTACCAGTTCTTTTTGCTATTTCCTCATACTCTGCCGCTAAGTCCTCTTCCGTAACTGAAATTGCACTTTCTTCAGCATATTTTTCCAAAACAAAGAATCTCCGAAATTCCCACCGGGCTAAATCCCGTAAATTCTTTTCTAAAGTGGCAAAATCCATGTCTATTAACTCTAAATAGCGGTCTAGAGTTAGACCATCTTCTTCTAAATCCTCCCTCAGTTGGTCTATCCGCCGGCGAACATCAATATCTAATAGAGCTTCAGGAATATAGACTTCAGATTCTCGACATAGGGCCACTACTGCTTCTTTTTCTAATCTTTCTTCCACCATTTCTTGAGCCACAGCTTCTAACCTTTCTCTAACTTTGGCTTTTAAATCTTCTATGGAATTTAAACCCTCTTCTAAGCTGGATAGAAACTCCTGGTTTACTTCTGGCCTTTCTTTTCCCATTATCCCACTTACTGAAAACTCCACACTGGGTTTTTCTTCCCCTTCTCCCCGGGGTATTTTCCCCTTATCCCCTACTTTCATACCTAACACTTCTCGGGTAAGAGACTTATCTTTATCCAGAGAAGCCTCCGCCACTACGGCATAATCTTCATCTTCTATTTTTATCATAACCAAATCCCCTTCTCTTGCTGGTTCATCTTCTCCCTTATCTTTCCAGGTGCTATGGGAATCTATTAATTTCTCTACTTCTTTTTCTACATCTGACTCTCTGATCTCTAAGCGATATTTTCTTACTTCTAACTCCCGGGGGTCAGCTAACTTTACTTCTGGCTCTTCTACTACTTGAAGACGAAAAACTAACGGTTCACCTTCTTCTGCCTGTATTACCTCCAGCTCCGGCTCGCCAATCACTTTAAGATTCTCCTGGGTTAACACCTCCCGAGTTACTTGAGGAATTAAATCTTGAGCCACAGTATCCATAATAAAATCCTCCCCCGCATAACTGCGCAACATAGCCCGAGGAGCTTTTCCTCTTCTAAAACCCGGTACATTCACTCTATAGCTGAGTTCTCGATAAACTTTATCCAGCGCCTCGTCTACCCGTTCTTTTTCTACCGTGATCTCCATTTCTATTACATTTCTTTCCTTTTCTTCTTTTTTAACTTCTACCATTTATGCATATTCCACCTTTCCCGATCAAAATGATTAAATTCATATAAAACAAAAAATTATACCCCATATCTTTTTCATTGGGGTATAACCCACTTCGTCTGGTTTTATTTTACTATAATCTCTCTGGCAGTCAAGAAATTTACTTACATCGGATATGTTCCTTATTTTAAGTGGTGAGCCACCTCCTCAAACTACAGAATACCTCTGATTTTTGATGAGAAAACTTAGCGCAGAGTAAACGTCCTTCCAACACCAAGAAAGGGCAAATATAACCCGGGTCACTACATTAGAAGAACCTATCTTTCGATCTTGTTCTTGCATTAATCAATGTTTCTCTTAATCTAAGAGACACCAGGTTGACCAAATCAACTCCGCCGGATGATTCCTATAGATTCGACTGCAGGGCTATCTCCCCAGCTCTAACCGGTAAGCCAAATATTCAGGAAGCCCACTACGCAAAATTTTTAAAGAAGCAGAAGAAATATCATAATCCACTCTTTTTACCTCCACTACTTTCTTTTCTGTATCAAAAATAGCAAAGCTAGCCTGCGGATTATCATCCCGGGGTTGCCCTACACTACCACAGTTTATTAAATATCTACTATCCGGGAGTATCCCTAATTTTCCCCCTTCTCGAAAAGAGATTCTCTCCACTCTTCCGCTCTTCTCCAGGACATAAGCTTCAGCTTGATGAGTGTGCCCGAAAAAACAGAGGGAGAAAGGAGAACTTTCAAAGACTTCTCGAGCTACAAAGGGATGGTCAATATACTCTTCTATGGGCTGGCGAGGACTTCCATGGACCCACAGAGCCTGGAGAAAATCAGAAATAACAAGGGGTAGAGACTGAATAAATCGGATAGCAAAAGAGCTCAGGTGCTCTTGAGTCCAGAGCAAGGCTTTTGCAGCCCGGGGATTAAACCAGGAAAGAGATAGCTCACCAGTACAAGCAGCTTCATGATTACCCAGAACTGCCTTAGCTTTTTTCTTTACCACCCATCTAACGCACTCCTCTGGCTCTGCTCCATAACCGATGATGTCTCCCAGAACCACAACGTCTTCTACTTTCTCTACTTCCTCCGATACCCTCTCCAAGGCATCAAAGTTGCCATGAATATCAGCGAGAATAGCAACTTTCAACTCATCTCGTCGATCCTTTAATTCTCATAATGCTTACCACTGAAGAGCGCGCTAATTCATCCAGCTTAAGAGTAATATACTTTATAGTCTCCTGTAAATTGGGAATTAAGACATACTCTAAAGCATTAACCCGCCGGCGAGTTTTTTGTATCTCCACCGCCAGGAGCTCAATGGTTTTTTCCGCTTCTGCTAATTTGACCATCAAGGGAAAAACCTGGAAAAAAGAGCTGAAAGCTTCGTCCATCTCTGCCGGAGTATTTATTAAACTATAAGTATAAGGGTCTCCTTCTACTTTTACCTCAAAATGAGGAACTTTTACTCCGGTGATATGGCGAACTTGAACCTCGAGGCCCAGTCGCTCCCCCGGAAAAACGGTGATCAACTTTTTATCTTCCTCAGAAAGCAAAAGAGAAGCTTTACTCTGGGCTTCAAAAGCTTTAACGATTTCTTCTTCAATTTCTTGACGTAGGTGGCGATTTTCTCTCACCGTGCGAATAAAATCCTGCATCAGAGCATCTAATTTATCTTTTAAAAGCTTATGACCTCGCTCTGCCATGCTCAGGCGACTTTTGAGCTTCATAAGCTCCATACGATTGGGATTAACATTCAATCTCAAGGGAAATCCTCCTATTCCTCAGAAGAAGAACTCTGATTATTATCGTAAAAGAGTTCCAGATGAATATCTTGAATCCGCTTCAGTTCCTCTCGAGGCAACATGCGCAATAAATTCCAGCCTCGAGAAAGGGTGTTTTCGATACTGCGGTCCTCATACTCTCCCTGCTGAATGAATGTTTCTTCGAACTCTTTAGCAAACTTTATATACAAGCGGTCAAGGTCGGTAAGAGAAGCCTCTCCCAAAATGGTAGCCAGCTCTTCTGCCTCTCTTCCTCGAGCATAAGCAGCAAACAACTGGTTAGCCACATCGGGATGGTCTTCTCGAGTTTTACCTTCACCAATTCCTTTATCTCTAAGCCGGGAAAGAGAAGGCAAAACGTCAATGGGAGGATAAATGCCTTTATGTTGTAACTGTCGATTTAAAATTATCTGCCCTTCGGTAATGTAGCCGGTAAGGTCAGGGATAGGATGTGTTTTATCATCTTCAGGCATAGTGAGAATGGGAATCTGAGTGATAGAGCCTTTTTTGCCCTGGATTCTACCTGCCCGCTCGTACATAGTAGCCAGGTCAGTATAAAGATACCCGGGATATCCTCGTCTTCCCGGAATTTCTCTTCTAGCCGCAGAAACCTCTCGCAAAGCTTCACAGTAGTTAGTCATATCCGTTAATATTACTAAAACCTGCATATCCATTTCAAAAGCTAAAAACTCTGCTGCAGTAAGGGCCATGCGAGGAGTAATAATTCGCTCTACCACCGGATCATCAGCCAGATTAACAAAGATAACCGACCGCTCAATAGCTCCGGTGTTACGCAGCTCAGATATGAAATAGTTAGCTTCTTCAAAAGTAATACCTAGAGCTCCAAAAACTACGGCAAATTTTTCTTCTTCTCCTAATACTTTAGCTTGACGAGCAATCTGAGCAGCCAGACGAGCATGAGGCAGACCAGAGGCAGAAAAAATAGGAAGCTTCTGTCCTCTTACCAGAGTATTCAAACCATCAATAGCTGAAATCCCGGTTTGAATAAAGTCGATAGGATAGTCTCGGGCTACAGGATTGATGGGGCTACCGTTAATATCCAGACGAGCGTCAGGAACAATTCCCGGACCACCATCAATAGGAACTCCCGAACCATTAAAAACTCTTCCCAGAATATCGGGAGAAACAGGGAGTTCCATCACCCTTCCTAAAAACTTAACTTTACTTTGCCCCACACCTATCCCTTCTGTCCCTTCAAAAACCTGCACCAGTGCTTCACCTTTGCTGGTCATAAGTACCTGGCCCCGCCGGCGTGAGCCATCCTGTAACTCTATTTCCACAATCTCCATATATCGAGCATCTTCCACTTCTTCTACAGTAAGCAAAGAACCAGCCACTTCGGAAATGGTAGTAAATTCTTTATACATTACTTTCAACCTCGCCCTTCAGTTTATTGGCTATTTCCTCTTGAACTTCTTCTATGAGTTCTTCCAGGGTCTCAATTTTCTCTTCAGGAATGTATTTCGCCCTCCCTATTTTCTCCCGAGCAGGAATAGAGAGAATATCTCTCAAAGATAGACCTCTCTCTAAAGCCTTTAAGCCTTCCTGATAATAAGTAATAATAAGTTTCAGCATCAAGTATTGCTTGCGTAAAGAACTAAAAGTATCTACCTCCTGGAAAGCACTCTGTTGAAGAAAATCTTCCCGGATAGATCTAGCTATTTCCAGCACAAATCTCTCCCGAAAAGATAGTGATTCCACTCCCACCAAACGGACTATTTCTTCTAACTCCGCTTCCTGTTGCAAAATTTGCATAGCCAGATTTCGATTGGCAGAAAAATCAGGAGCTACATTTTCCCTCCAGAACTTTTCCAGATGAGGAAGATAAAGAGAATAGCTAATCAGCCAGTTAATAGCTGGAAAATGGCGTTGATAAGCCAGCCTATCTTCTAATCCCCAAAATACTTGCACTACTCGCAGAGTGTTTTGAGTCACAGGTTCGGATAAGTCACCACCAGGAGGTGATACTGAACCAACCACAGTCAAGGAGCCAGTTCTATCTTCTTTTCCTAAAGCAATAACTTTCCCGGCTCGTTCATAAAAACTGGCTATCCGGCTCCCCAGATAAGCAGGGAACCCTTCCTCTCCAGGCATTTCTTCCAGACGACCAGAAATCTCTCGCATAGCCTCTGCCCAGCGAGAAGTAGAATCAGCCATAAGAGCCACTCTGTAGCCCATATCCCGGAAATATTCAGCTATAGTAATTCCAGTGTAAACCGAAGCCTCGCGCGCGGCCACTGGCATATTAGAAGTATTGGCAATTAAAACAGTCCTCTTCATCAGAGGCTCCCCGGTGTAAGGATCGACCAATTCGGGAAACTCCATCAATACATCGGTCATTTCGTTGCCTCGCTCTCCGCAACCGATAAAGACGATAACATCAGCATCCGACCATTTAGCCAGCTGGTGTTGCACCACTGTTTTTCCACTCCCAAAAGGACCGGGAATGCAAGCTACTCCACCTTTAGCTATGGGAAAAAATGTATCAATAACTCGCTGTCCAGTAATTAAAGGCTCATCCAAGTTAACCTTTCTTTTATAGGGACGAGGAGTCCTGACCGGCCAGCGCTGCATTAAAGTTAGGGGTCTTTCTTCTCCTCCCTGGTCAACTATGGCAATCACTTCTTCTACAGTGAAAGAACCTTCTTTTATTTCTCTTATTTTTCCTCGAACATCGGGAGGAACCATAACCCGGTGAGAGATGGCAGTAGTTTCAGGTACTTCTCCCAATATATCTCCTGGCTCTACCTCTTCTCCCACTTCAACTAAGGGATGAAAATCCCATTTTTTAGAGCGATCCAGGGCAGGCACTTCCACTCCTCGAGCAATAAAATCGCCAGAAATTTCCCGAATAACTTCCAGAGGTCTTTGCGTTCCATCAAAAATACTGCCTATCAACCCCGGACCTAGCTCCACACTCAGCGGTTCATAAGTTGATTCTACCGGCTCCCCGGGTCGGATTCCCGCTGTTTCCTCGTAAACTTGAATAGTGGCTTTATCCTGGCTAAGGCCAATAATTTCTCCCACCAGTTTATCTTCTCCCACTTTTACCAGATCATACATCTTTGCCCCGGGAAGTCCTATCGCTACGACCACTGGCCCATTAACGCTCAAAATTACACCTTTAGTGCTTCCCTCCAACATTATCATTCCTCTCTCTATAAAGTTATATCACTCCCAGCTGCTACCCGCACTAACTCCCTTATAAACTCGGACCCTTTTCCTATTTCTTCCTTTCGGGTGGGAATTCCTAAAATAGCTGGCAAGGCCTCGGAGCGCTGGTCTTCAAAATGATCTTTAATCAAAGAATAAAACTTCCACTCGGTGAAAATCAGGGCGTAATTACTTCTCCGCAACAGAGGCAAGAACTCTTTTGCTTCTTCTGCGGAATAAGCTACATAAACATCAAATCCCATGCCTCGAAAACAGAGGCTATTTTCTTCTCCTCCTACAAAAGCTAAACGACTATCACTCATAATAGCACTCTCGTAATTTATTTTTTATTTTTTCACTCTCTAAACCAAAATATTTTCCTTCCAAAACCAAACGTAAATTCTTGACGTCCATGCCTTGCGCCCAGAGAAATCCAAAAACCGGCTCTGGGCCAAAAGTTTCCCACCGATAAGAACGAATAAAACCTAAAAGATAATTATCCATATTTTTCTCTATTTCTGCTAAATAAGAAGGATCATCCCGGAAAATTCCTTTTTCAGGAAGAAGAAAATCGAAACCAAAATTACCAATTTCTTCCGCCACTCTCTCTGCAGGGACACCCAGCATTTCTAAAAGTTTTTCTTCGGGAAAAAGCGGCTGAGAAAAATAAAGGAGGTGAACTATTTCCGCTTTCCTTTCCTGATAGCGAGCCCGGAAAACTGCTCGAAAATAGGCAAAAGTTACAAAGACTAAAAACCAGTTCTTGAGAGCTTTACTTTTGGTCTTTTGAGCTAAGAGATAAACCTGTTCTAAATAATACCGGTCCAGAACCAGTTCTACTACCTGAATAAGTCGATGGTTTTCATAGGCTTCTAAGCTATCTGTTATAGCCTCGCCCCAAAAATCGGGAAGATATTCTCCCGATTCCCCTCCTAAAAACTTATCAACTTTCCCTAAATCTAAGGTAGTGGGATAAGTCTCCTCTAGAGTTCTCCCTGCTAACCAATACTTTAAGACTAACTTTACCTGGTTAAAGTCAAACAATAGGTTAAAAAAATGGGCAACTCTGTCTCCCGGGGGATAATTACCTATCTCCTGTATGGTTTGCCAGTAGTGAGTCATCAAAGTTTTATCAATATCATAAATACGAGGAGGGACATTCTGGAAAACCTCACCCCAGTAGGGAATTTCCATTACCCCTCGCAGAGCCTGGTCTAAGCTCTCTGAACGAAGCAAACTCTCCAGGGTTCTCTGAGTCAAGAGACCTCGCTCCAGCGCCCTAACTCTCCCTATTAAGTAGGCATAACTAGTGTCTTCACTGCTTTTAGGTTTTTCCAGGTCTACATTCATTGGTTATTCCTCAAAAAGTAAGGCAGAAATTCTTCCTTCGTTCTTTCTAATGTAGCCTTCTACCACAGAAATAAAACTCAAATCTACCACCATACCTCCCCGCCTCAGGAGAAAACCTCGCTCTATATCCTTTGCTATTCCCCCAAAGCGCAAAGATAAGTTCTTCTCTTCATTTATCTCCTCCACAAAACCACTACCCCAAATTTCTGCTTCTCGAGGGGCCATCCACACCTCTTCATCTCCACTAACCACATACTGGGTAAGGAACTCTTTACACCATTCCCTACCTTCTGCCTCTACCTTTTCCACAAAAGCTGTCACTAAATTCCCCTGTAGTTTCTCCCAGGCCTGATGCTTAACTTTACCCACCTCATTTTTTCCTGCTAATCTTGCCTGAGCAAGCCTACGCTGTACCTCCAGCTCTATCTCTTTTCTGCGCTCTGCTAATAATCGATCGGCTTCTTCTTCTAATTCCTTTTGAGCTCTTTCTAACTGAGCGCTAGCTTTAGTCCGGGCTTCTTCTAAAATTCTCCTTTTTCTGAGCTCTGCTTCTTCCTCAATTTTCCTCAAAATATCTTCTAAAGGCATGCCCAACCTCTATTAGACCTGAATAGAATTCAAAAGAAGGATAGTAGCAAGCAAGGCCAAAACGGCATAAGTTTCTACCATAGCAGGAAGAATGATAGCTCTTCCTGTTTCTTCTGGTCGGCGAGCAATCATACCGATAGAGGCAGCCGAAGTTTTACCCTGATAAATGCCTGAGATAAGGCCTACAATGGCTACAGGAAGGCAAGCAAGCATAATTTGTAAACCCTGGACTGTACTTATTTCTACCGGAGTTCCACCCAAAAGACCCAGCTTCATCAACACCCAAAATCCGGCGAGCAATCCATAGATACCTTGCGTTCCCGGTAGTGCTTGCAAAAGTAGAACCTGACCAAACTTATTGGGATCTTCGGTCAACACTCCTGCTCCTACTTGTCCAGCAATACTTACTCCTAACGCTGAACCGATTCCCGCCAACATTATAGATAAAGAAGAACCTAAAATTGCAAATACCAATCCGTCAGCCATAAACTACAAAACCTCCTTCAACTTATTTTTATGTACTTGGCCCTGTGTCCAAAAGGTTTAAAATCTCTACCACCATTTTCATAAAATTTAGTAAAAAACTCTACATACTGCAACCGAGCTGAGTGGACAAAAGCGCCTAATCCGCTCATCAACAAATTAAAAAGGTGAAAAGCTAAAGCCACCAATAAAGCAATGAGCCATCCAATATAAGGAGAACCACCAAAAAGAGAAGCCAAAGTGCGAGCTAACATGGCAATAATACCACTAGAAAGACCTAGAGCAAAAAGACGAGAATAAGAAAGAGTATCCCCCAGATAAGAAACCAAATCGTAAAGACTCAAAAGACCAGATAGGAACTTCATAATGACATTTTTTTGATGTCTACCTTGAGTAGCTACTAAAAAAATAACACTCCCTATTATAAGGGGTAAAGCCACTGAAGCTAAAAGAGGAGAAGCGGTAATACCTACTATGTACATTACTATGGAAATCAAAAACACAAACCAGCTCAGGTGATCCATGATAGCCACAGCATAATTACCTCTCCTCCACTCTTTCACGACCGCAAGCATTATACCCACTAAAATCTGCACTATACCTACTCCTAAGGAAAAGATGAGCATGGTAAGAGGATCATTTAAAGGGTCGACAACTGCTAAGCTATTTTTCAAATTA
>JAKPIQ010000137.1 GCA_029549715.1 Candidatus Atribacteria bacterium
CTGTGAGGAGATTGTCACTACCTTTGTGGAACGGATGGATGAGGGAATAGGTGAGCTTGCCTTGCGTCCCCTAGAAGGGTATGTAGTGCAGGTGAGTGGCAACACCGTATATCTCAACTTAGGCCGGGATTCGGGAATCAAAGTGGGGGATCTTGTGCGTATCTTCCACCCTGGCGAAGCCATTGTAGATCCCAAGACGGAGGAAGTTCTGGACCAGGAACTCATCTTTGTAGCTGAAGGCCGGGTGGGTAAGGTGAAGGAGAGAGTTTCTGAAGCTATTGTTATGAGAAAGCAGGGAAACGTCGTTTCTGAAGACATTGTTGAGGTGGTGGGAGGAGGGGAAAGCTCCTCACTCTATGAGGAGAAGACTCTTGCTCTCTATGAGGAGGATGTCCGGGGGGAGGAAAACATTGAGGAGGAGATTCCTGAGGAGGAAGGAGGGGCCTCCCCCCAGGTTGTTTTTTTACCTGAAGAGAGTGAGACGCCATCATCTGAAGAAATCGGAGAAGGAACTGTATTTGAGGGTGTTGCGGTGAACTACTACCGTGAATTCTATCCCAGGGGAGAATTAAAACTTGAATATACCTACTACCTCGAAGAGGAAAAGAAAGTAGAACACGGAACCTTCACCAAATGGTATGACAATGGACAAATTATGATTCAGGGAACATATCGCCACGGGAAAAAAGATGGAGTGTGGCGAGAGTGCCTCCGCAATGGCATTCCCAAAACTGAAGGAACTTACAAGGAGGGAGTAAAAGAGGGATTGTGGGTGATTTTCTACCCCGGGGGGAAGAAACACTTTGAAGGAATGTATCATAATGACCAGAGAGACGGAGAATGGATTGAGTATGGAGGAGATGGAAGCGTCTTTGCCCGGACGGTGTATGAAGACGGGCGAGTAGTGGAGTAATAAATAAAAGATAGGAAGATGAGGAAATACAAAGGAAGATCGAAAAGGCTATTTTTTGTTTATCACGAAAAGGTAAATAGTAGATAGGATCTAATAAAGCATGACAATTGAGATAACCTTGGGAGGGTGATTTAGAGATGAGAAACAAGGTAATACTACTTATATTGATTTTGAACATGGTAGCATCGTTTTTTTGGGCTGTGATATAACAACAGTTCCTCATGTCAGTCCTGGATCTTTTGATTGTAGTGTTTGTGGTTTACCTGCACATCCGATAAGTATAAGAATAAGCAATGGCTTTGAAAGTCATTTTAATATAGAGCTTAAGAACGTAGGTTCTGGCTACGATGTATATGACGGTACCTGGCTTGGATGGTGTGCTGATACTACTATTGAGACTAATAAATGGTCAAGTCCCTTTTCTCCTGTAAAAGTGGATAGCCTCATCATCACCTCATCTCCTCTCCTTCACCAGTTCTTTTTCTGACAGATCTTGTTCATCACTGATACCCAACTCTTTCCTTAAGTTATCTAAAAAGTTAATCTCTACTGGAGTAAAGGTTACTCTTTGCTGTCGCGGATGGAATGGGGGGGCCATGCAGGAGGGAGTGTGACGAGCAGAATAACTTTAGAATTTTTTGCTCAGAATGCCAGTTCTTTGCACTCTGCTGGAGATATTGTAGACCTCATTCAAAGAGCTCATCTTGAACTTGCAAAATATGGAGAAGAAAAACCAGAATATGTAGGACTTGGTACCACAATCGCAGGTTTATTAGTCTCTGAGAGTACCATTATTGTCTTCAACGTAGGGGATAGCCGGGTGTATAGGGTGAACTCAGGATATCTTGAGCAGCTCTCGAGAGACCAATCTTTTGTTCAGGCTCTTATCGAACAAGGGGTAATTTCAGAGGAAGAAGCCAGATATCACCCCAAGCGGCATGTGATTCTCGAAGCTATAGGGGGAGGCGGAGATAAAAAAATGGTCTCAGTAGTATGCCGGGAGCTAAGGTTGAGAGAAGAGAACACTTTTCTCATTTGTTCTGATGGCCTTACTGACAGTTTCAGTGTTGAGGGTCTGGAAAGTTGTCTGAGAGAGGATTTCAGAGAAACGATGGAGAGCATTTTCACAAGGGTTCTCAAAGAACAGGTAGATGACGATGTAAGTGTGATTTTAGTGAGTATGAGGAAAGAGAAGAGAAATGCCTGATGAGCAGTAGCAGCTATTTGGTTGTTTCCCCTGATGTAAGCGTTCGAGAAAAAATTCGTGATGCTCTGCGGCAATTTAATGCAGATTGTTCTTATTTATCAAATCTGCGTGAGGGACTGGATTTCAGTGGAATTTTCTCAAAGCTATACGAAATTATTCCCCTTTTTAAGAAGGTGGAGGATCATGAAGCGTTGCCTTACAGGAACCTTCTGGATATATGGTATGCTCTGGAGAAGAAGCTACCAGAACTTTATTCTGAGCTTTATAAGCTTGTGGAGGGATATTTTCGAGAAAGAATAGCAAAACTTCAAAAAAGTGTCTATGAAACACACCTTGAATCTCAAGACCAAAAGAATATTGTGGAGGTAGCACAGAAGCTGTCTGCCACAATGACCGAAACTTTGCATTCTCAAGGACTTGCAAAAGGAGCCGGGATTATAAGCCTGGAGGTCGACATAGTAACATCTCTACACAGGGAAGCAGTGGGGAGGAGGAAATCCCTTCAGCAGAAGGTAGAACAGTTATACATTGACAATGAGGAACTTTTTCGAAATATTGAGGAGTTGGGTAATGTTACAACACAGTCTCTGGAAATTAACAAGATAAAGGGAAAGATTCTGGAGCAGGCGCGGGAGGCTTTCTCTCGAAAGCTCAGCACTTTGGATTTTGAAGACCTGCTCGAATTTGAGAAGAATAAACACGGCCTTTTGTTTTCCTTATACCAGGAGATAGAGGAGGTTTCGGAGAGAGGAACAGTTCTCGACCAAATTCAGATTCGTTCTGAGCTTCTTTTCCTGGAAGAACTTATGAAGGTGAGAAAGAAACCTGTGCATAATGAGAGAGGTTGAGCGAAAAGCACTGCTGGACGAGATTTCCAAAATGGCTGAGAATCTTCTTCCGTTACCTGAGTACGGGTCAAAGGTGGAGCGATTGATGAGGGATATAACTGGCGAATCTATGGAGAGACTGGCAATGGTGAAGGTTCAACTGGGTATGTACCTTGCAGAGGTGACCCAGAAGGCGAAAGAAACTTTTGTCATTAAAGAGGAACTCCTGCAACTCCGACACTGTCTGTCTCGCTGTGTCTTTTGTGAGGTTGGAGAGCTGGAGAAAAGAATAGATGAGTTGGTTGCAGAGCCAATTGTTGCAAAAGAAGAACTAAATGCACTGGCGCAAGAAGTGAAAATGGTGGAAGAGAGGGAAGAGGAAATTGCTCGAAGTGTCAGGGAGACGCAAAATATGAGGATGGTCGTCGGAGCAATGGAGGAAACCTTAAAAGAGCTGGGTTATGAGCCTCTTTCGGGAATTAACTTTGAAGGAGAACCAATCTATGTGGACACACCATGGATAGGATATAAGGTGAAGTTAGTCTTTAATAGACAGGGCGAAGCCCTGGTGAAGCTGGTAAGAATTTTCCGAAGTGAGGAAGAAAAAAATAATGAGACAAAGATTTCAAAAGCCAAAAATGTAGAGATAGCGAAGGAATGGTGTGGACACTACACTAGGTGGATTGAAAAGCTCAGAGAGATGGGCATTGTCGTGGAGGAACGCTGGAGAAGGGAACCGGAGGAATTTGGAGTAGAAGTAGAAGTAAATGAAGCACTGGCTTCGCATGATGACAGAAAAAGAGAAAGAAAACAACTACGGACTGACGGAAAAAAGACTCAACGTTTTTTCCATCATGATGGATAGCAAGCTTTGGGCCTTTCGTGATTAAGTATTTGATGATAGTGGTAGAGGATAGATATACATAATTGAGCTTCCTTCCGAGATAAGAGATTTCACTTTTTATAGAGAAAAAGCCTCTTCCAAGATTTGCGAAAAAGAGGTTTTTCATTGGAAATGCCCATCAATTCTTAGTTTTTGCTCCTTTACAGGGTAAGAGAGATTTAAGAAAAAGAGGAATTTTTCTTCGCAAATGTCCTTTGAGGATTATAAGAGAG
>JAKPIQ010000138.1 GCA_029549715.1 Candidatus Atribacteria bacterium
GTAGTATTTCTCATCTATTTTGCTTTTATCTTACGCCGTTAGGCTGTTTTTTACGACCCTCGCGATGACAAAATGAGAAGATAACGATTATATTAGGTTTTACGGTTTCCTATAATAAAGACGATTAAAGAAAAAATTTAAAGATTATAGTTAGTGGTTGACTTTCTTGGTCCTCCCAAATCATGAGAAATCAAAGAAGCTGTTTTTTGAAGTGAGGATAATATCCCAGGAAGCCTATCCGGAGAAAAATCCTTAAAAAACCCCGAAACGCTGAAGGCAGCTACCACTTGCTCACCAAAACTAAATATTGGCGCTCCCACACAGATTATACCCTGCTCATTTTCTTGGTTATCAAGGGCATAACCTTGTTTTCTAATATTCAATAACTCCTCTTTAAGCCGGGAAGGCGAGACAATGGTGTTTTGAGTTCGAGGAACCAACTCCACTTCTTTAAGATAGCGGTCAACCTCCTCTTCAGAAAAATAGGCCAAAAGAATTTTCCCCAAGGCAGTGCAATATAGGGGAACTCTCATTCCCACCCGAGAGCGCATTTGCAGAGTCTTTGGCCCTTCCACCTTGTCAATATAAATGGCTTCGTTCCCCTCCCTAATTGCTAAATGAGCTGTTTGGTTTACCTCATTTACCAACCTAACAAGATAGGGATGGGCAACTTCTCTCAAATCGAATCCATTTAGAACGTAGTTACCCAGCTCCACGAGCTTAATTCCCGGCTTATAAACACTATCGTTGATTCTAGAAACATAACCATAACTTACAAAAGTATTCAAATATCGATAAATAGTAGAAGGATGGAGGTCCATTTTCTGGGAAATTTCCTTAATAGTTATACCATTTCTCCCCTCGAAAACCACCATTTCGAGTATTTTAATGGCTTGCTCTAAGGCACCAATAGAGCTTTTAGGAGACACTATCTATTTACCTTCCCAGACACAGAAGAAGTTATTAAAGCTTCAGCAAAATGACGGTCAAAAATAGGCATGTCCCCTACCACGCTCATTTTTAAAGAAGCCATAGCGTTGCCCCATAAGGCAGCTTCTTCCAGGCTTTTCTTGCCCAGATATCCATACAAAAATCCAGCTACAAAAGCATCTCCTGCTCCTATTCTATCCACCACTTCCGTAGCAAAGCTGGGCTGGTGGAGAGAGATATCCTTGCTCAACACAAAACATCCTTTTTCTCCGGCAGTCAAAACATATATCTTATCTTCTCCATAGCTCGACTGAAGGAAAGCCAACATTTCCCAGTAACCTTCATTTTCCAGCCCCCAAAGAATCTGCAAATCTTCTTCTTTGATAAAAAGAACGTCTACAGACCCCATTATCTCTTCCATAAATTGCCGACACTCCTTAGGGCTCCAAAGTTTGCTACGATAGTTAACATCAAAAGAAACCCGTAAGGTGGCAGGCTTGAACCTGAGTAGATTTCTTACATTCATATCACAAATGGAGCTGAGAGGAGGGGTGATGCCAGTAAGGTGTAAAAGAGAACTTTGAGAAAGCAAAGAAAAATCCTTCTCTTTCAGCTCAAAATGGGAAAAGGTAGAATCTTTCCTATCATAGAGAACCTCGGCTCCTTCTCTTCGATGAGCAAACTCCAGGAAATAAAGACCCATTCTTCCTTCTTCTGCGAGCTCTAAACGGTCAACTCCTATACCAAACCTCCTTAATTCCTGGAAAACTCTTCGCCCCAGAAAGTTGTCCGGAAGAGCCCCCAATAGCTGGGTTTTCAATCCCAGGATGGAACAACCAGCCAAAACATTAGCTTCTGCTCCTCCTATTTCCACTTCCCAGGAGTTGCTTTTCAAAAAAGTCTTAAACCGCTCAGGAGTTAAGCGAACCAAAGGCTCCCCATAGCTCAAAACGTCAACCTTCATAATCTCATCCTTCCAAATATTATCTTAAGCCCTACCGTATTTCTTAAAAACCTCCTCAAAAAGAGCCCCCTTAGCCAAGTCTTCTCTTGATTTCTGTTCTACCTCTTCCACTTTTTCTGCTTTTATCAACACTTCCTCGACGATCTCCTTTGGAATAACCACCACTCCATCGCAATCTCCCACTATAAAATCCCCAGGACGAACTCGCACTTGAGTCTGCAGTTGCCCGGTGAGAGAGATGGGAGTTTGCACATCTTTTATAATCCAGCGCCCGTTCGACTCAATATGAGAAGTATAGCGAACAAAGACCGACCAGTCTGGTATTTCCAGAAGTCCCATCCGGTCTCGTATCCCTCCATCAACTAAAATCCCCCGAGCACCATGTTGTTTGAGACACCAACTGGTCATCTCTCCAAAGCATCCCACACCTTCTGAACCTTTTTCCGGATTTACCACCACCACGCAGCCTTCAAAAAGGGATTGATAGACCTTCTCAAAGCCACTTTGATTACTATCTTCATCCAGCTTTTCTGGGTATCTGTAGCCTTGAACAGTGAAAGC
>JAKPIQ010000184.1 GCA_029549715.1 Candidatus Atribacteria bacterium
GTCATTCCTGAATGTATTTATCAGGAATCTAAATAAGAGAAGGGAAACCCTTATCAACCTCCTGGAGATTGCCACGCCAAACGAGAATACGAGGCTCGCAATGACCACTTAGGGGTGCCTCCTTTTCCGTCATCGCGAGGAGCGATTGAAGGGAAGAAAGACCCCTCGGTAAAAACATTTGGATTCCCGATTGAAGATTTCGGGAATGGCAGAACAGGCAATAAGGGGAGAAAAAGACCCCCTTATCAACCCCCGAGCAAGAAACAAAAGATAAAACCCACTGAGGGAAAAGCAGACAGTCTACGACGTAAGCAAAAGCATAAAGACAAAAGCAAAAAAGCACTGAGGAAGGAAGAACATCTTCTTCAGTATAAGGGGAAGAAGAATTCCCCTTATAACCTCCCGAAAAAAACAGATAGCCTACGATATAAAACAGAACAATAAGATTGCCCCCGGTTAGGCCTCTTGAGCTCATGTAGCTGATTAATTCTTTTTAGAAAGCGAGTGCAAATTAGTCTATTTTTGAACTCTTTTAAATAGTTTTACCCCTTTACCAAAGGGGGGAGAAACGATTATAATGAACTATAAAGCCGAGATTGTAACCTCCCAGAAGGTGTGAGACTTACAATGACCTTGTGGGAAAAGGTGAGCGATATTTGCTTGTTTTCTCAAACATCAGGCCCGGGTTAAGTACAAGATTATAGTCTTAGATCCAGGGATATACAAGGGTGCTAAAGTTTCCCAAAATCTTAAATTAAGTAAGGAGGTGAAAAGGAGCTTCCAGGGGGGGAAGCCCGTCTAACAGTATGTCAGTTAATTTCCAATTAACTTACCAAACACAGGAGGCGTTACTTTAATGAAGAACTTTTTCAGGAGCTTAGTAGTTTTAAATCTATGCCTGATTTTAGTGTTAGGAGGACTAAGTGCTGCTTTTTCTCAGGAGAAAAATCCCCTGGGCCAATTTCCCACCATTGCAGAATACGAGGAGGCAACCGGAAGAGAGATAAGTAGCTTCAGTGAAGCTCCAGCGCTATCTAAACTTGTGGAGGAAGGAAAGCTTCCTCCGGTAGAAGAGAGATTGCCAGATGAGCCAGCGGTAGTCGAGCCAGTAGAGGAGATAGGACAATATGGAGGGACCTGGAGAAGAGCAGCGCTATCACCACAGGATACTAAAATTCATCAAAGATTTGGCTATGAACCTCTGGTGAGGTGGGCCAGAGACGGGAAAACCATAATTCCCAATCTGTGCACATCCTGGGAAATAGGAGAAGATGGAAAAGTTTATACTTTTCACCTAAGAAAAGGAATTAAGTGGTCAGATGGAGAACCTTATACCGCCGATGATATAATGTTCTGGTATGAAGATATACTTCTAAATGAAGAACTCACTCCTAGCTTCCCGACCTGGCTTGCCCCTGGCGGTGTCCCTGTCAAAGTAGAAAAAGTAGATGACTATACGGTAAAGTTCATATTTGCTAATCCCTATTCGGTATTCTTAGAATATTTAGCCGGACCAGATACAGGAACCTACGTTCAGAACCCCAAGCATTATTTGAAACAATTCCATCCTAAATATACCCCTGAGGAAGAACTTGCTGCGCTAACCAAAGAAGCCGGGTTTGAGTTCTGGTATCAGCTATTCGGAGATAAAAATGCGCCTTACACAAACCCTGACCTTCCTACCTTAAGGCCCTGGGTGCTCCGGAGCGAACCCACTGCAGTTCGAATGGTAGCAGAAAGAAATCCTTATTACTGGAAAGTAGATCCCCAAGGAAATCAGCTGCCCTATATTGATAAAATTGCCTGGGATATAGTTCAGGATACTCAAATGATTGCCATGAAAGCAGTTCAAGGAGAGCTGGATATGCAAGGGAGACATCTCTCCTTCTCTGATTATACTTTGCTCATGGAGAATCGAGATAAAGGAGACTATAGAGTGCTCCTGTGGGATGATGGGCATACAGGAGGTACAGTATTTTTCAACCAGAACTATAAAGAAGATGAATACACAGCAAGCCTGCTCAGCGATGCACAATTCAGAAAGGCCCTCTCTTTAGCCATTAACCGTGACGAGGTTAATCAACTCGTCTTTCTAGGACAAGCTCCTCCTACCTATGAGATGTTCCCTTTTGACTCTCTTCGGAATGACCCGGAGATAAGAAGCCTTTATGAGTATAACGTAGATGAAGCTAATCGGTTATTAGATGAATTAGGACTTACTAAAAAAGATAGGGATGGCTTCAGATTACGCCCCGATGGTAAACCTATACAACTAACTATTTTAACCAATTTAGGCTTTACTTCAATGCATCGCGATGTGATGGAATTAGTAGCTAACTACTGGAGCAAAGTGGGAATAAAAACAGTTGTAGACGCTATAAGTGGCGAGCTATGGTGGACAAGAATAGAGGCGAACAGCCATCAAATAGTTGGCTATACTGCAGAGCTCAGTAAAGAGTTTTTCGATTTAACCTATTCTGATCTCTCTATAGTCCCTAACCGGTCTATTAACTACTGGGGGCCTCTGTGGGGGCTCTGGTATCAAAGTGGAGGAAAGAGCGGTGAGGAGCCTACTGGAGACGCTTTAGAAATAATATCTATTTTTGACCAAATAAAAGTTACCATTGACCCGGAAGAGAGAGACAGGCTAACTGAAGAGATGCTCAGAATTTGGGCTAAGAATCTCTGGGTAGTTCCAACTGCCGGAGGTTACAACGTACCAGTAGTAGTAAAAAATAATTTTAGAAATGTCCCTGAAAAGGCAAGCCTTGCCTATTCTCTCTCCAGCCCCGGTCATCTAAATTGTGAGCAGTTCTTTTTCAAACCATAGAAACCTGCCAAAAACTCAAGGGGCGGTAAAACCGCCCCTTGAGGAAATTATAGTTATCCGCACAAAGGAGCCCTCTTTCGTCATCGCAAGAAGCACAGCGACAAAGCGATTCCTCTTCCCCTTTCCCTTGAGTTTCTTTATTTTCCCCTCAACTCCCTTTCTTTTCCGTCATCGCGAGGAACGCGAAAGCGCTCTGTGGCGATCTCGCTTTTC
>JAKPIQ010000002.1 GCA_029549715.1 Candidatus Atribacteria bacterium
TCTTTTTTAAAATTTTAAAACCTCTTTTCGGCTTCTCCTCCCCTTTATTTTTCACCTCCTGAAGGGGAAAGATAACCACTTAAATTATAGCCATCCTTCCTTTTTTTATCAACTTTCCTTACTATCCACTACCTTAATGGAGGTAGACACACAGAGCTCTCCTCACCATTTTCCCCCACAAACCCGTATACTCGTCTTATTTACCTCTTCTTCTTTCAGGGTTACGAGGGGAATCTCCCCTACGCTGGAAGAAGTCTCCCTCTCAGTAATTTGTTATTTTTTGTACTTGTCATGTCTTTCTTTGGGGGTTAATAATTGCACTACCTCCTTATTGTTATGTGCAAAATTTTGGGAAGCTCTAAAATCACCTGTGTCTTGAAAAACTACAACTTTATCTCCGCCTCCCAATAGCTCAATCCCCACTGAGGGAAGCTTTTTCTCCACAGTAGTCTCTTACGCTTTCAGGTTCTTTTGCCTCCCCAGAAGGTTACAGAAAGTATCATAACCTTCCACCTTTTCACCACAGACCGTCGGGGTAAAAAAACAAGTGCTCTTTCCCCGGGAGACTTTTTTCTTCTCTACCCCTCACAAGAGGAATAAAAGAAGAGAGTTAGCGTCCTCACCCCTTCCGAGAAGGAAAGAGAAAATCGATTAAACCCTGTTTATTTTCCCTCTATTTGAAACAATAAATCTGTAGTTTCTTTTAATATAATTTCTTCAACTTCAGTCCGAAAAGGAAAGAGGTCAAAAATCTTAGGTGCCAGATAACAAGCATAATCATTTTCTTTCTTATATGCATTCTCTACAGGGAGGTATCCCACACAACCATTGGCATATCCGATGGTTAACAAAACAGGAAATTTTTTTCTTAAATTTAAATCATATTCGCAAAAAACTTCACCGGGCAACCCCACCATTTTTAGTTCACCAATGGAAATTACCTGAATAGGAACATCGTCTATATACGGGTTTTTTAAAAAATATTCGCGCTTTTCTTTTGCTTCTTTTTCCCAATCTAATATAAATTTTTTCATTCCCTCATTTTCCGACTCCTCTGTACTTTTGATCCAATCCTGTGTTTCCTTTTCTATTTCCTCTATCCCGGGGACTTTTAAAGGAAGTTTTATCCTTTTCTCTGCCGATTTTAAAACAGGATGTAAAATTTTCTTTGAGTACCTCTCCCCTTTCAAAATCCTCCCGTATACCAATTTTCCATAGAGATCAATATCCTCCTCTGTCCCCTTTCCCCATCTATTTAAATTTGTTACAGGATCAATATCTCCACAAAATCCCTGAAAAAATATTCCATCATTTCCACCTTTTTCAATTTCCTTAACTACTCTTCCTGGCCAGCAAGCAGAAGCTCTATCTATTATTCCGAGAGTGACTGGATGACAGGTATAATTGAATAAATAAATTTTTCTATTTGCCCTTTGAAAAACGATAACTTTAAGTAAAGGGTCTATAGGGTAAAAATTCCCATTTCTTCTATTAAAACCAATAGGTTCTATCGCTTCCAAAAAATAGAATGCCTCTGCTTCTGCCTGTTCTTTAATCGCATCTTCCACCGCTTCCCCGATTTTGTTTTTTAATTGATTACAATATTCTAAATTTAATTCCCCACACCCTCTCATATTTTGTCCTGCCGGTCCTGTATGGGTATGAATTGTTGATATTAAAATGTTTTCGATAGGGATATTTTCATTTTCTGAAATTTCTCTTCTGATCTCATCGGCAAACTCGGTTGATAAACTCAGTATGTCGCAGCTTATCAATATCAATTTTTCTCCCTTTTCTTCCATCCCTAAAACTCTTACTTTCAAATCGTCGAGAATCTCTTTTGCTTTCCTTTCCAGATAATATCCATAACCACTCAATTCTACTTCCGAAGATGGATTTACTATCCTCTCCCCATATCCAGCTTTCATTTTATTTCCTCTCTATTTTCCCATACCTTTTCTATTGCGCTAACTATATCTTGCATATCTTCTTTTTCTGCTAGAAGCACAGGATGTGCTATCCATACTGCTTGCTGACATAATTTCTCCGTATTCGGGCAATAAACCTCAGAATAGTTAACTTCTTTCCCATAATAAGGACATGAGACTGGACAATACTCAGGCCCGATTCCCTTTTCTTGAAAAAGGGGGTTTTGGTAGAGAGGAACAGGATAGCCTATACTAATTGGGACTCCCTCTCTACAAACCGCTTCTACAAACTTCTCTCTTTTCATCCCCCACTCTTCTTCTATAAATCTGAACATGTAAAGATGATAAGACCTTCTTGTAACTCTTTTGTCTCTGGGAATGGTTTTAATCCCCGGAATATTTTTTAAATTCTCATCGAGATACTTTGCCCTCTCCTCTCTTTTTGCGGTCTGTTTTTCTAATCTTGTAAGTTGCCCCAGTAAAATAGCAGCCTGTAACTCTGTCATCCTTAAATTGCCTCCTAAAAGAAAATGTTCATACCAGTGGCCTTCCTCTCCCCTACCGCAATTTGAATAGCTTCTCGCTCTCTCTGCAATTTCTTCATCATCTGTAAGTAAAATTCCCCCTTCTCCGCTGGTTATATTTTTACTCATCTGGAAACTAAATGCCCCGCAATCTCCCAGAGCACCTGTCCCTTTTCCATTCCACTTACTTCCCCAACTATGACAGGCATCTTCTATTATCTTTAAGTTATATTTTTTTGCGATCTCTTTCAACGCATCCATATCACAGGGGAGCCCGGCAAAGTGAACAGGAATAATTGCCTTTGTTTGTTCGGTTATTTTTTTCTCTACATCAACAGGATCTAAATTTCCTGTTTCGAGGCTTATATCAGCAAAAATAGGAATCGCATTTACTCTTAAAACCGAAGAAGCAGTGGCAATAAATGTATAAGGGGGAACAATTACCTCATCCCCTGCCCCTATGCCCAAAGATAAAAGACCGATCTCAAGCGCAGCAGTTCCATTCGTGCAGCTTACTCCATACTCAGCATCCTGAAAGGAAGCAAACTCTTCCTCAAACTCTTTCACTTTCTCTCCATACCACCACTTACCACTTTCAAAAACTTCTAACAAATTTCTTCTTTCCTCTTCTCCTGTTACCGGCCAAGTGGACCATGGCTTTGCCTTTATATCCCTTACCGGATTTCCTCTGTTTATGGCGAGCTTTCCCATTTTCTGCCTCCTTTTATAAGTAACTGATCAGTATTTTAAAAATTAATCTAACAAGTTAAATCTTCTCCAGAGCATGGGCTCCCAAGTTGACCTTGGGAGCCCATGCGAATCTCTTCATTTAAAGAATAGCTGCTCGGGCCAGGTTATAAGGTCTCCACAATTGCGAGCATCGGCAGGAGCTACTTCAAGATAATTTCTAAGATTATTCTTCACTAATATAGGCTTAAATGCTGCTTGACCAATACCAATGATATAAAGATTCTTATCATGTATACTGAGAATTTCCTGTCCTATTCTAAGTTGTTCTTCTTTATCTATGGCACTCTTTAGCTGGTCATAAAGGACTTGTAACCTTCGAATATCTCCGGTTGGTTCTTCTCCACCTTTCCCTCCTGTAGCATACCAGACTCCATATAACGGTGCCCAATAGGTAGAACCTAAGGTAGGGACATACCACAAACCATAATCCAGCACCCAGTTAACAAGGGCACAAGCATATCCCGGAAGTTCTACTTCTCCTGTGCCAACAGCGCGACTATACCAGAGAGACCGCTCTTGCACCTTAACTGCTGCTTTAATTCCAATATTTTTCCAGTAATCGACTATCATCTGATACAAGTCTCCAACATTGGCAACATAGCCAGCATCCCAGGTCTCTATTGTAACAGCGAGAGTTTTACTATCCGGACAGAGGCGATATCCCTCCCTATCTCTCTCAGTTAGGCCCATTTCGTCCAGAAGTCGGTTAGCTTCTTCTACATTATATTCAAGAGCAGTCTTACCAAATTCTTCTCTAAAGTATGGATCTCCAGGACCACCAACAGGTTGAGCTATCCTACCCATTCCATAGAAAAACAGATCATTTATCTCTTCCCTGTTTATAGCATAGGAAAGTGCCATCCTGAATCTGCGATCTTTAACGATGAAACCAAAATAAGATTTTCCAATACTACAACTTAGCGTATTATCTTACCTTCCTCATCATATCAACCTATTGGAAGAGCATCTCTCCTCTTGAGATTACCACTTCCTATTATGGTAAGTATAGAACCACCAGTATGGAAGGTGAATAAGTTAGCATGAACCATTATCTAAATCTGTGTTTTCCATAACAAGCACCCAATCCTGAAAGATGGGAAGAGAGGTCCATGAAATTCCATCTTCTCTAGGCGGTGGCCGAGACCATTCCCCATTTCTGGCCTTGATTATGCCATAATCGATTTCATCGCCGTTTACCGGGTTAAAAAGAAATATCTTGTAAGAAACTCCATCTTCCAATCCT
>JAKPIQ010000204.1 GCA_029549715.1 Candidatus Atribacteria bacterium
CTCCTGATTCAGTATGCTTCCAAGAAGAGAAGGAGAAATATCTCGAGGAGGTTCCTGCTCGTATTCTCTTTCGTAATCCACTTGTGGCTCTCTCCCGTAGCGAAAATAGTAATAAAAGAAAAGAATGATATAAAAAACACCGCCTCCCACTAAAAGAAGAGAGAAAAACATTGTCCACCGGGAAATCTGAGACCCTTCGCTGATAAGTTTCTCTTCTTCTTGCAGGATTTTTTCGTATCTATTTTCAGCCAGAAGAGGAAGAAGAGGGAAAATGTGCGGCTCAAGGAGAAGACGAGCTTCCACAAAAGTATCAGAAGGGATAGAAGAGAGATAAAAATCAACCCTCTTATAATCGGGGGAAAAGACTATTTTCCCCGGCTCTACTCTTGCGTGAACGAAAAGCTTCAAAAGCCCAGGACTGGCCCGAGGAAGAAAAAAAGAGGTCTGTAAATCTTTTACCTCCGCATGTTCATCTTCTAAAACTTTCCAGTAAAATTCTGCCACATCCCGATAGCGCTTCACCCCCTGGCGGAGAGTATATTTTATTTTAAAACCTTTAGTTTCATCTTCTGCCCGGTAGAACCACTTAATAGATTTACCATTTGCTTCTTTCTTTATCTGAAAAGGAAGCGACTCTCCGGTTTCTATACTCCACACCCCCGAAAAATCGATATCTTCCACCCCCCGGAGGTGCACGGTAAGCTGAGCCCAGGAAAAACTGCCCGAAAAAGAAAAATAGCGCTCTTCCTCTACTTCTACATCTCCGTTTTCCTGGAGAACAAAACTTTGATTAATGGAGGGATGAAAATAAGATTTAGAAAAAGAAAGAGGCGGTAAGAGAAAAAGGAACAAGGTTAAAAAAGGTATGATTAGCTTCTTCATCTTTCCTCCCTGATATAGTAAACTTTCGTTAATATATCACAGCCCAAGGAGAAACAAAATAAAAATAATGTTCCTTTTACAAAAATTTTTGGGAGCTTTCCTAACTTTACCGGGGATACTGGTCACTATACCTTTGATTTTATTTCTAAGGAGCTTAATAAAGGAAAAAGCCACCTGGTCCTTTTTATTACTGGCGCTCTTGAGTTACTTTTTTTCTACCGGGGGAGGAATTTATCTTCTACCCCGGGACGTTTCCTCCATAGAGGTGACTACTACTCCTCAGGCTATAGTAGTTCTGGGAGGGGGACGGGTTTCTTCTTTTCTTCGCACCTATCAGGCACTCCTTCTGTGGAAGGAAGAGCAGGTGCCTCTCATTTTAAGTGGAGGGAAAATAGAAGAAGGGAGCAAAACCAGTGAAGCGGAGATGATGAAAGAGTTGCTTCTCACCTGGGAAGTAAACCCGGAAGACATATGTCTTGAACCTCTATCCCGTACCACCTGGGAAAATGCCCTCTACGTAACAGAAATCTTGCGAGAAAAAGGATGGCAAACTTTTTATCTGGTAACCTCAGAAGTCCACTTGAAAAGAGCCTGTTTTTCCTTCCGCCATTTCTATCCTGAAGCTCATATTATCCCGGTAAGCTCTAATCCTCTCTATAACTTTAGTGCTCCCTCCTGGATAGATTTTCTCCCCAGCGGGGAAGCTTTTTCTGCCTGGGTAGAAATAATCCACGAATATGCCGGTTATCTTTTCTACCGCCTGGTTATGGTACAAATTCCTCTACCGGAGGCTTTTTGTGCACCAACCACAGACCCAAACTGATGAAAGCCATCCCCAATAATACCCGCCATCCTAAGGGCTCACCAAACACCATCCAGGCAGCCACTACTCCCACTACCTGGGTAATATACTGAGAAGAAACCGTACGTGCTGCTCCAATTTCCCTCACACACCTCATCCAGATGATATGGGCCACTAAAGAAGAAAGAACTACGGCATAGGAAAGAGAGAGAAAAAGGGGAAGAGTGAAGCTTCCTCTGTTCACTGTTAAAGTTTCTCTTATACATACCGGAAACATAAAAACCAATCCCCAGATAATACTCCAGGTAGAAGTTTTAAGAGGGGAATACTTTTTTACCATATTCTTGCTGAAATAAGAATACAGCCCCCAAGAGATGGCCGCCCCTAAAGTCAATAAATCTCCGTATAAAACTGAGAGAGGTGAATAATCTCCACCTCCGCCCTGACTAACTAAAAACACCACTCCCCCAAAACCCACCACCGCCCCTAATAAATTTATCCCCTCTACTAATTCTTCTTTTTGCCAGAAAGCCACTAAAGATACTACAATGGGAGAAAGAGATAAAATAAGAGCAGAATGAGAAGCCAGGCTGAGCTTGAGCCCGTAACTCCACAGAGGTTGATAAATTCCAAACCCCAGAAAACCCAGAAATAAAAAATAGGGGAGGTCCTGTATCTCTACCCAGGGATTTCTCTCGGTAAGGCAAAGAACAAAAAACATGAGTATAGCACCACATATGAATCGCAAAAAAGAAAAAGCCAGGGGACCAATAGTCAGAATCCCTACTTTAACTACACTGAAATTAAATCCCCAGATAAGAGAAACCAGAATTAATAAAAAATAAGGATGGGAGAGATATTTTTTATCCAAAACAGATTTTAAAAGAGGAGCCCTAAGGCTCCTCTTTTACTGAATCTCTATCTCAGCGCCTACTGCTTCTAATTTAGTCTTAATCTCTTCTGCTTCTTCTTTACTAATCCCTTCTTTAATCGGACGGGGAGCATTATCCACCAGTTCTTTGGCTTCTTTCAAGCCTAAACCAGTGATGGCCCGTACTTCTTTGATAACTTGAAGCTTCTGGTCTCCTACGCCTTTCAGCACCACATCAAACTCGGTTTTTTCTTCCACTTCAGGCACGGCAGCTCCCTGCCCTACTCCTGCGGCCACTTGAGCTACAGGCATAGCCGCCGAAACTCCGAATTTTTCTTCTAGAGCTTTTACCAGTTCAGCCAGCTCCAGAACAGTCATTTTTTCAATGGATTCAATAATTTCTTCTTTAGTCATGATTAATCCTCCTTCTGAGCGTTCTTTTTCTCTTCAATAGCTTGCAAAACTCCCACTAAATTTCGCAATAACCCCTGCAAAACTCCCACTAAACCAGCAATAGGAGCTCTCATTCCCCACACTACCTGAGCAATCAATTGCTCTCGAGAAGGAAGTTCGGCTAAACGTTTAATCTCTTCAGGCTGCAGGGGACTACCGTTCAACCAACCCCCTTTTATCTCCAGCTGAGGCAATTTTCTACCGGCATCGGCCAATAATTTCGCTATTTGCACTGCATCCAGGTAAGAAAAAGCAAAGGCGCTTTGCCCCTTCAAAAGCTCATCATCATAGGAAATACCCGCCTTATCGAGAGCAATGCGAGCTAGAGTATTTTTAACTACCTTCATCTCTCCCTGAGCATTCTTCAAGCTTCGACGCAACTCATTCATGCTCTCCACTTTAATTCCCTGGTAATTAATTACAAACACCGCCTGACTCTTTTGTAGTTTTTCATATACTTCCTGCCAGATTTTTTCTTTATCTACTTTTTGCAAGAATTACCTACCTCCTTCCCATAAA
>JAKPIQ010000003.1 GCA_029549715.1 Candidatus Atribacteria bacterium
GGTGCTGAGAATTAGTGAAGAACAAATAGAAGCTCCTTCTCTAATAATCTCTTCTATTGATACTGAATATATAAAGGGAGTAGGGAAATTAGAAGACAAGCTTCTTATCCTTTTAGATTTAGCCAAAGTATTAACCAAAGAAGAGAAAGGTGCTCTGCAAACTATGAAAGAGGAAATGGAAAAAGAAAAAGAAGAAAAAGAAAAAGAAGAAAAAGAAGGAGAGAAGGAAAATTGAGTCTATCCCTGCGAGGGAAATTGCTCTTAGGGTTCGGCTTATTGATTGTTCTTTTATTGGTGGCAGTGGGATTGGGTTATTACTCCATTAATGAGGTAAATAACGCTTTTCTTGTTCTTTCTGAATTGCAAGACTACGAGGAGGCTTCTTTAGAAGAAATCAGTTCCATCACTGCCCGTATAGACCAGATTCAGAGTACCCTGCTTTTAGTGGGTCTTTTGGCTTTAGCTGCGGGAGTGGTTTCTGCCTTCTTTCTCTATCGCAGTATTTTAGGGCCCATACGTAAATTAGCCAGGGGCTGTGAGATGGTGGAAAAGGGAGACCTCCGTCAGCAAATAGAAGTCAAAAGTAAAGACGAAATAGGAAAAGTAGCTCGTAGTTTTAACTCTATGATTCAAAATCTCCGGGAGCTCATAAGTCAGGTGTTGAGGATTTCTTCTACTCTGGTTTCCTCGAGTGAGGAGCTCTCTTCCTCTATTGAGGAGATTTCTCAAGCTACAGAAGAAATTGCCAAGACTATTTCCCAGGTGGCACAGGGCTCTATCGAGCAGAGTACCGAATTAGAAGCTATCAACCAGGAGGCTCAAAAGATTTCTCAAATTGCTCGTCATCTGAGTGAGGCTACTCAGAGAAACCTTAATTTAATAGCAGAGATGAAAAAAGGACTGGAAAAGAATCAACTCTCTCTTTCTGAGATTGAACGGGCCATGAAGGTAACCAGCACCGAAGGGGAAAATAGCGAAAAAGAAGCCAGAAAAGGTCGGGAACTTCTCTCTCTCTTAACTCAGAATATCCAGGAAATATCCCGGGTAACCCAGGAAGTAGCTCAATCTATCTCTGCACTCGAGGTGAGGTCCCAGGAAATAAGTAAAATCGTGGATTTAATTACTGGCATTGCTGAGGAAACTAATCTCTTAGCCTTAAATGCTGCAATCGAAGCTGCCCGGGCAGGAGAGGCAGGAAGAGGATTTGCTGTGGTGGCCAGCGAGGTCCGGAAACTGGCTGAAGAATCAGCTCAAGCAGCACAGCAGATTTCTACTTTAATCGAAGAAGTAAAGAACGATACCCAGATGGCGGTAGAGAGAATGGAAAGAGCTGAAGGCCGGGTTCGGGAAGGAGTGAAAGAATCAGAGGAAGTGGCAAAGAATTTCCAGAATATTCTTGCCACAATCCAGAAAGTGATACAGAGCGTTAGTAATCTAAATCTGGTATTTGAAGAAGCGAAAAATTCTCAGAAAATCACAGAAAAAAGTGCTGAAGAAGTATCTGCTCTTTCTGAGGATAATGCTCAGATGATTCAGGAAATCGATAGCCGCATTCAAGGAGTGAGTAAGAGCATAAACTCGGTAGCCCTCGTGTCAGAAGAGAACGCTGCTTCT
>JAKPIQ010000055.1 GCA_029549715.1 Candidatus Atribacteria bacterium
TCAGCTGAGTTAGCGCCTTACGGTATTACAGTCAACGCTTATGCTCCGGGGATTATCGAAACAGATATGACTCAAGCTATGATTGAAGAAAGAGGACATCTTCAAAAAGAGCAAATTCCTCTGAATAGATTTGGAGCTCCGGACGAGGGGGGAGCTTTAGTGCTTTTCCTTTCGCTAGAGGAAGCTGGATACATAACCGGGGAGATAATTGGAGTAGATGGAGGAATGCTGAAAGTTCAAAATGCCTGGAGAGCTCGCTATTAGAAAAAAGAGCAAGAATGAGAAAATTAAAAACACTTTCCTGTCTAACAAAGAAATAGGACTTTATGTTCTTCTTTTCTGAAGAAAGTTAAGATTTAAAGTAATATACTGAGTACATATTCGAAAAATAGTTCAAGGGAGCGAATAGAATTGAAAAAGCAGTTTTTGTTAATACCTTTCTTTTTTGCTCTTATAGTTATCGGTTTGGGTCTATCAGGTATGGGAGTGGTGATTCCAGAGATGGCCCAGCATTTTTCCGTTTCTTATTCTGTAGTGGGGAGAGTTTTCTTATTCCACGGGTTAGGACATTTACTTTCTATTCTTATCGCTGGAATTTTAGGAGATATTATCGATCAGGTTTCTATCTTGAGGTTAGGAATTTTTCTATCTTTAGCTGGTTTTGGAGGAATTTCTTTTCTTCCTTCCTTTTCTTTAGTCATGGCTTCCTTTCTGCTTATGGGAGTGGGATTGGGATTTATTGATGCTATGGTTAATCCCATAGCTACCAGCATATTTACCGAGAGATCCGCCAGCTCTTTGAACATCATTCACGCTTTTTTTGGGCTGGGGTCTTTGGCTGCTCCCCGTCTTTACTCTTTCTTAGTGGTAGAGGGTTATGGGTGGCGGAATCTTTACCAAATATGTACTCTCTTTACTCTGGTAACTTTGATTATTTTTCTTTTTCCTTTTATTCCTCGAAAAAATCAGCCTTCTCAGTTTAAGGAATTATTGGGAGTATTCAAACAGCCAGTGTTGTGGTTAATGGGGTTTACCACTCTTTTTTATGCCGGGGGAGTTAGTACCTTGAACGGTTGGCTGGTTTCTTACCTGGAAGAAGGAGGAGTAAAAAGGGGAGAAGGAGCTATTTTTCTCTCTTATTTTTGGTTGGGTATAATGTTAGGGAGGCTTATACTTTCTCCTATTTCGGATAGAATTGGTCATCTTAACACTATTCGTCTTAATGCTTTAGGAGGGATAGTATTTATTTCCTTGTTTTTGCTTTTGCCTTTTCACTCTACTTCTGTTTTACTTTTACTTTTTGGTACTGGTTTTATGCTCTCTACTTTGATACCTACCACTGTTTCTTACGCTATTGCCACCTTTCCGGAGGTAACTTCCACCGCCTCCAGCTGGGTTTTGTTTAACAATAGTTTAGGTAGTTTCCTGTTTCCCTGGCTAGGAGGAGTAATAGGAACAGCTTTTAGTTTGCGCCTGACTATGATTTTTGTTCCCCTATTTCTCATTTTGATGTTTTTATTTCAGCAATGGTTAGCTACAATAGGTAAAAGAAACGTTATGGTTTTTAATAGCTATCAAAAAGAATGATGGAAATGAGGTAATGAAATATGAGCGATATTCAATACTGGGAAGAAAAATTAGATAGTTTTGATTATGAAGAGCGTTGGAATGCTTTTTTGAAATTAGTGGAAAAAGCTAGAAAAGGGGAGATAATCCTTCCTCCTCCTTCTCCTCGAGTTAATCTTCATTTTCACACTTTCTTTTCTTTTAATGCTTATGGTTATTCACCTTTGCACGTCATTTGGAAAGCCAAAGAGCTGGGTTTGAGCATGGCGGGAAG
>JAKPIQ010000070.1 GCA_029549715.1 Candidatus Atribacteria bacterium
CTTTGCGAATATAGAAAGTAAATGTTTTACCATCCTCAGATACTTCCCACTCCTCTGCTATATTAGGCTCAACAGTAATTAAATCCGAGCTCCACCTGACTAAAGGCTCATAAAGGATATAGCCATATGTTGCCCAATCCAGATGCCCATATCTTCTCCAGGTTCCTCCATACTCTCCTATTTCTTCTACTGGCTCTACCACAGCTGGATTCTGGGGGATTCTTTCCTCTACCGGGGGAAGCTCACCTTGCTCTACAAGCTCTGCTAATTGAGGAGCTTCGCTGAAAGATGCAATCTCCTTCCCGGAGAGTCTCTCATAGTCTACTAAATTATATTGTCCTCTGGGGACAATCTCTTCTTCAGCAGAAAATACCTGAGTAGAAAAGATGCCCACAAAAAACACCACTAATAGAACTAACCCTAAGGATTTTCGCACCACCAAAACACCTCCGCTTTAATTTAAAGATTTGTGGGAACTCTAAAACGCTTGTGACTCCAGGCTAAAGAGTTATAAATTTGTGCTACTCACCTCCTTAGCTCTCTTGATTTATAATTAACCGTAGAAACTACGGTCTTTGCCTTCTTTGTGTTTGATGATTCACCTTTTGTATCTTACCCCCTGATTTTTACCAAGGAAGTCTCCGAGGAACTTCCAGCTTTTGTCCTTACTGATTTTCCTCTTGGCCTACTTTCTTCTTTACCTCTTCATAGTACCGGCTCAGATGAACATTCATAACCTGTTGAAGTTTTTCCACATCTCTGGACTTACAAGCCTCATATATAGCTTTATGCTCATTAAGGGATACAAAACCACTTCTGTGGGGGAACAGCTCATAGAGCTTCTGAAAGAACTTAAAAATAATAACTCCCATCTGGATCAAAAACCTATTATGAGTAGCTTCTATAAGGGTCTGGTGGAATAACATGTCATAATCTCTATACTCATCGACAGAGGTAGTATTAAACATCTTATCCAGCCAGTATTCCAGCTTCTCCAGATGCTCTTCATCAATTTTCTCTGCTACCAGGGGTAAAGCAGCAATCTCTAAAACCTTTCTGGCTTCTAAAATCTCTAAGAACATCTCCTCATCAGACCTGAAAGATAGGTCATACATAAGGCCATCAAAAACTGTATTCAAATCAAAATTACTAATAACAGCTCCTTTACGAGGCCTTACTTCTATTAACCCGCTGGCCTGCAGTGCTTTCATCGCTTCTCTCACTGACGACCTGCTTACACCAAAAATTTCCATTAATTCTGTCTCGGTGGGAAGACGGTCACCAGGTTTTAAGCCCTTTTCAAATATATATTCTTTTAACCTCTCTGCTATTTGTTCAGAGAGTGTCTCTCTTTTTAGCTCTTTTTTTATTCCTTCCATATATCCTCCAATAATTGAATTTGAATTAATTATAGTAATACAGCACTATATTGTCAACATATAATAATATCATCAGACAAATAATTTAAACCGAAAACTCCGGCCCATCCCAATTTTGTAAATTACCAGATCTATTTACTCAAGAGAAAAAAGACAGTCTACGATAGACAATAGGTCCATAAGGGGGCACTGCCTCCTTATCAATCCCTTTCCTTTTTTGTCATTCCTGAATGTTTCTATCAGGAATCTAAAAAGAGAAGAGAAAACCCTCTACATATTTTTCCCTCTCCCTTGACGGGAGAGGGTCAGGGTGAGGGTGATTCCCTCAAAATGCTTTTCCTCAAAAAACCCCCTCCCTTACCCACCCTGCCCAATCAATGATTTGGCAGGGAACCCGGGCGCTCCCTCCCTGCGGGGGAGGGATCGAGAAAAAACGAAAAAGAAGTAGACTATAATTCTCAAAGAAGCTTCTAAATCACGGCTTAAAGCTTTAGCTAAATAGGGTATATTTCAGCATCTTTTCTCCAGTCTTTGAAAAAGAAGGGCCGTTGGACTGAAAACCCTTTTATCTTTTGAGTTTAAATTGTATAATATAAATCTAATGTTTTCAAAGTAGGTGAAAAGATGAAAGTAGGAATTCCAAGAGGTCTCTTGTTCTACCGCTTTTATGCTCTGTGGAAAACCTTTCTGGAGGAGTTAGGGGCAGAAGTAGTGGTTTCTCCCCCTACCAATAAAGTTATCATTCAGCAAGGTTTAACTTACGCGGTGGAAGAAATTTGTTTTCCAGCCAAAGTGTTCTTAGGACACGTTCTCTATCTCAAAGACCGGGTTGATTTACTCTTTATTCCTCGCCTGGTCAGTTTTCACAAAAGAGAATATAATTGTCCTAAAATTTTATCCCTGCCTGACTTAGTCCGCAATCTCTTCGGCGTTGAAGAAGAGAGGATAATTGGTGATGAAATCAACATGCGAGAAGAGGGAATACGAGGCTGGAGGCGAGGGTTTTTAAACATCGGCAAACACTTTACCACCAAAGAAAGCAAAATTATGAAAGCGCTAGAACAAGCAGAGAAAGCCCACAGAGATTATCAGAATAACCTAAAAAAGGGTATGCTTCCCGAAAATCTGATCGACCATAAAGCTCCCCTTCTCCCCCGAGAGAAGAAAATTGTCCTTCTGGGTCACACTTACCTTTTGAGTGATAGCTACATAAATATGAATATCACCAAAAAAGTTAATGACCTTAATTATTCGGTTATCACTCCCGATATGGTGGAGGAAACAAAGAAAAGATATTATCTTTCTACCATTTCCAAGCCCAGCTTCTGGACCATTTCTAACGAAATCATTGGCACTGCTTTATACTATCTGAAAGAAAAAAAACCAGAAGTCAGAGGATTTATCCACCTGGTTTCTTTCGAATGCGGACCAGATTCTTTAGTGGGAGAGCTAATTGAGCGCCTCTTGAAAAGAGAAGAAAGGTCTCTTCCTTATTTGCGCTTAGAAATTGATGAACATACTGGAGAAGCAGGACTGATTACCCGCTTAGAAGCATTTGTAGATATGATGGAGTGGAGGTATAGTCACCTTGAAAGCCACGTTTCCTCATCTACTTCATCTTGATATTGCCTTAGGGGTTCTGTACCCCAACCTGGGAGTAGAGATTATAATTCCTCCTCCTATCACCCAGAAAACTATTGAAATCGGAGTGGAATTGGCTCCCCAAAATGCTTGCTTTCCTCTTAAAGTTACTCTGGCTAATTTCGTAGAGGGGATTGAATTAGGAGCTGACACCATTTTTATGGCAGGAGGGGTAGGTCCTTGTCGCTTCGGTTACTATGGGCCAATCCAGAAAATAATTCTGGAGGATTTAGGATATGACGTTAACTTTGTTTTATTAGATCATCCCCGCTATGGTGTTCGCCCCTTTATAAAAGCCTTACAAACCATGGCAGGAGGGCGAGTTCTTTCCTCTCGAGTTATCAAAGTAGCCAGCCTAGCCTGGAAAGTTTTGCGCCTCAGCGAAGATTTAGAAAGGGAAAGAAGAGCTCTGCGTGCCCAGGTAAAAGACCCTCAAAAACTGGATGAGATAATAGAAGGGGCCTTAGAGCGCCTGCGAACAGTAGATAATGAAAAAACTTTCCAAAGCATTAAAGAAGAAACTATGAAGGGGTTAGAAAATTTAGAGCGAAAAGAAACAGAAGACCTTATAAAAGTGGGAATCGTAGGGGAAATTTATATAGCTCAGGAGACTAAAGTAAATTTTAACGTGGAAAAAACTCTGGGAGACTTAGGAGCATACGTGCACAACTCTGTTTCCACTGTAGAATATGTCTTGCATACTCTACCTTTTACTCGCTCCCGAGAAAAATTAGAAGCCTGGAAGCTGGCCAAACCCTATCTCAAGAGATTTGTAGGAGGAGAAGGGATTGATACAGTAGGTAGCGCCATTCGCTACGCCCAGGAGGGCTTTGACGGAGTTGTTCATCTCTATCCCTTCACTTGTATGCCTGAAGTAGTGGCTAAAAGCATACTTACCTCGGTGAGCAAAGACTACGACCTACCCATCCTGCACCTGGCTATCGATGAACATTCTGGAGAGGCAGGGCTGGTTACCCGGGTAGAAGCATTCGTAGATGTTCTGGAAAGAAGAAAAAAACTGAAGAAAAGAAAGCTGGAGGTTAGTTAAATGGATCTTTATTTGGGAGTGGATGTGGGTTCGGTAACCACTAAACTTGCTCTCATGGATAAAGAAAAAAATATCTTAGCCAGTTGTTATCTGCGTACCAGTGGCGATCCTATTGAAGCCTTAAAAGATGGTTTACGTTATATAGAAAAACGTTTCCCCAAGAACGGGAAGATAAAAGGAGTAGGTAGCACAGGTAGCGCTCGACACTTAGCTGGAGTAGTAGTGGGAGCAGACATAATCAAAAACGAAATCACCGCTCATGCTATAGCGGCCATCACCCGGGTGCCTGAAGTGCGCACGGTTTTTGAAATTGGAGGGCAAGACAGCAAATTAATCATTATTCGAGATGGTGTGGTAGAAGATTTTGCTATGAACACCGTTTGCGCGGCTGGAACGGGTTCTTTCTTAGAGCACCAGGCAGTACGTCTTAACGTTCCCATTGAGGAATTTGGAAAATTAGCTCTTCAGGCCGAGCAGGCAGTGCGTATTGCAGGAAGGTGCACGGTTTTTGCTGAATCAGACATGATTCATAAACAACAGTTAGGGTTTGGCAAAGCAGAAATCATTAAGGGGTTATGTGAAGCTTTAGTGCGAAATTTTATCAACAACTTAGCTACGGGAAAAACCATAGAAGACCCCATCGTTTTTCAAGGAGGAGTAGCCGCTAATGAAGGAATTGTCCAGGCTTTTCGGGATTTTTTCCAGGGCAAAAAGAGGATTATTGTTCCTCCCGAGCATGGAGTAATGGGAGCCTGGGGGGCGGCTATTTTAGCCATGGAATATGCTCCCCAAAAGACTGCTTTTGCCGGGTTTGAGGTGGTTGACCGCCAGTTTGAGAGCCGGAGTTTTACCTGCGAAGATTGTCCTAACGCTTGTGAAATAGTAATACTAAAGGAAGAAAACGACATTAAGGCTCTCTGGGGTAGCCGATGTGGTAAGTGGACTCCTGCTACCATGGAAAAAAAGTGGAAAGAAGAAAGCCTCAAAAAACCTTTAGAAATAGAAGAGGAAGAATCTCTGATAAAAGGATAATCAGCTCCAGAGGCGAATTTCCTCCTCTTACCGACCGGGCTGAAGAGCTTCCTGTAAAATTTGATTGAGTTCTTGGCCTTTTTCTCCAACTTCCTGAATCAGGTTAGCTACATCAGACCAGGTAGGGGTAGGAGAAAACCATCTTCCCTTTTTACCAGCTCCCAAAATGAGAAAAAAAACTATTAGCAGGATGGCCACCCACCACCATCCCCGCTTTTTAAACTCTCTTTTCCTCTCTCCTTTTTTCATATTACTCCACCACAGCCAATTTTATTCACAGAAAGCAGGAAGCTTGCTGGCTTCTTGGGTTAAAAGTTCAATAAGATACTGAAGGTCCTGCCAGGTAGAGACTAATTCATCAGAGAATTGTTGCAGGCTCATGAAGTTTACCAGGCTTTTTATATCTCGCTGGAGCTTAACCACTTCTAAAGCTCCTCGGTAAACCTTGGCGTTCTCAGAAAGGACTAGAAGAAATTTTTTGATAGTCTGGTCAGCATTTTTAATTGTCTCATAAATTTTATCTTCTAAAGAAATAAATTCCTTCCAGATCTGAATCTCTTTAGCTTTAAACTCTATTTGCATTTCTAAACTTCTTCTCTTGATATACTTTATTTCCTCATCTGGTTCCTGGGATAATTCCTGTAATTCCTCTTCTAACTCTAGCTGTTCGTCCTCTAAAATTCTAATTTGGCCTTTAGATTTTCTAAGTAACTCTTGAAGTTCTCCCACTTTTCCTCTCAGTTCTTTTTCTATCTGGGGTCTGAGAGCAGAAATACGCTCGTAAGAGATGGTGATTTCTTCCAACTTTTCTACCATGGGATTTATAACTACCTCAAGGCTTTCCGCATTTTTCACCATATCTATGATTTCATCCAGAGCCACTAAGTTTCGCTCAATTTGATAGTAAACCTGGTCACTTCCCGTAGTGTAAAAAGATTGAGTGGTTAACCCCACCTTCTCCGCCATCGACTTCATATCTTCTTTAGAATAAGAAGGAGGAATATCCCCAGCCAAAGAGCCCAGAAAAAAGGCAATAAAAACTACCAAGCCCACCGCTACGTATTTTCTGAACACACGCGCCTTTCAGCGCCTCCTTTCCTACCAAGTTTGCTTTACAGGGGAACATAGAGTAATGGGGAAAAAACTGCGGAAAAAAATACAAAACTTACTACCAGGAATAACTGCGCACCACATTGGTGGTAAACAAAATTCATTGTTTTTTATTCCCCTTTTAGGAAAAGAGCTCAAACCTCTCATTATTTCAGGAACTCTGTTTCCCTTCTGCGGTATTTCTGGCAGAATAAAAATTCGGCTACAAAAAGTATCAGCGGTCAGAAAAAGAGCTATTGAAAAAGGCTTTGTCAGGGAGAATTTAATCTGGGTAATTCTCAAAAGACACTGAAAGTTGTATAATGGAAAACAGCCGGGTAAAGGATATTGGTCGTGAAGACCAGTGGAGTGGAAAATCTTCAGTCCTTTCTACCCGGCCGCTTATAAGATGTTTTCCTGCGGAATAAAATATTACTAATTTAGTTTGCTTATTAAGCTCAAGCTGAGAAGGAGGACTGAAATATGCCTATAAAGCACAAAATGACCCAAGAAAATCTGGAAAATGCTTACGCTGGTGAATCACAAGCCCATATGAGGTATCTGATTTTTTCCCAGGTAGCAGAAAGGGAAGGAAAACCTAACATCGCTCGCCTTTTTAAAGCTATTGCTTACGCTGAGGAAGTTCATGCGACCAATCACTACCGGGTTTTGGGAAATATCAACGACACAGTAAAAAACCTGGACATGGCTATCGAAGGAGAAACGTACGAAGTAGAGGAAATGTATCCCGCTTATAATGCTGTAGCCGAGCTCCAGGAAGAAAAAGAGGCCCAGATAACTATTCATGGAGCATTAGAAGCAGAAAAAATCCACGTTCAGATGTATAAAAAAGCTAAAGAAGCCGCCCAGGCAGGTAAAGATGTGGAACTAGGAATCGTTCAAATATGTTCGGTGTGTGGTTATACCACAGAAGGAGAGGCCCCGGAGAAATGCCCTATCTGTGGAGCTTCTCGAGAAAAATTCAAAAGCTTTTAAGGAGGTAAGGAAAATGACTAATTTTGGCGACCTTTTTCAATCAGCTGATTGGAAACAGGAAAAACATGTTCCGGTACTTGAAGGCCCTGATACAGTAAAAAAAGGAGAGTTGGTTAACTTCACTACAGCTGTGGGAAAAGAAATTCCTCATCCCAACACCACCGAACACCACATTCGCTGGATTTCGGTCTACTTTCTCCCCCAGGAAGGAAAATTTCCTTTTCAGTTAGGACATTTTGAGTTTACCGCCCACGGAGAAAGTACAGAAGGAGCCAACCAGGGGCCAGCATATTCTGAACCACAAGTCAGTTTTTCCTTTAAAATCACTCAACCGGGAACTCTTTTTGTCACTTCTTACTGTAACATCCATGGACTGTGGAAAGGAGAAAAGGAAATCAAAGTAGAAGAGTAATAAGGGGGCGCTGCCCCCTTTTAATTTCTCATATTCCTATGGAAGAAAATCAAAAATTTTCCCCCTCTCAGAAAAACGAAAAAGCTCTGATAATTGCTATAGCTTTAAATTTTATCATTTCTTTAGCGGAAATTGGTGGAGGAATATGGTCGGGAAGCTTAGCTCTCCTCTCTGACGCTTTGCACAACTTAGGAGACACTGTCTCTCTTTTCATAAGTCTTTTTTCTCTCCGCCTCTCCCGGAGGGAAGAGACTCCTGAGAGAACTTATGGTTATCGAAGGGCAGAGGTTTTAGCCGCTTTTCTTAATTCTCTGCTCATCTTTGCCACCCTTATCTATATATTTGTGGAAGCCATCCAGAGATTATTATCTCCTCAGGTAGTAAAAACCGATATTCTCCTGGGGGTGGCAATGATAGGTCTTTTGGGAAACCTGTTTTCCATTTTAATTCTTTCCCCCCGTTCCCGAGAAAGTCTAAATCTCCGGAGTGCCTTCTGGCACCTTATGGTAGACACTTTTTCCTCTCTGGTAGTAATAACAGGAGCTTTATTTATCAAATACCAGGGATGGTTTTTTATCGACCCTCTTTTGAGCCTGGGATTATCTATTCTCCTTTTACGGGGAAGCTGGAAAATGTTCAGGGAGGTAATCAACATCCTGATGCAAGGAACGCCTCCTCACCTGAGCCCGGAAAGCTTAAAAAAGAGATTGGAATCTCTACCAGGAGTGAAAAACATTCACCATCTCCACGTGTGGTCCCTAAACGAGAAAGAACATCTCGCTGAATTTCATGTAACCACTACTTGTTCCAGTTGGGAGGAAGTTGAGCAACTTCGAGAAGAGATACAAAAAACTCTCCTCGAAGACTTTCAAATTGAGCATTCCACCATTCAATTTGAAAACAAAGGCTGTGAGAACCAGGACCTCATCGTGAAAGAAAAATAAACTGGCCTTTTATCAAAAAGATTCTTCTTCCAGGGTTTTTTTAATTTCTTCTTCTGTAGCTCGAAGACGATCTCGTAAAAAACGATAAAGGAAAGAAGCCCTTTTAACTTTGGCTGTCAAACTATCTATTTCTATTTCCTCATTTTCCAGCTCGTCTACAATGGACTTCAGCTCCTCGAAAGCCTCACTATAGCTCAGATTGTTTTCTTCCATATGCCTCCTCCACTTTACTCTTAATCCACCCATCTCTCAGGCGGGTGGAAACAATATCCTCTTCCTGGAGATCTTTAAAACTTTTAACCACCGTACCTTCTCGATAAGTTATACTGTAACCTCGACGGAGAACATTCTCAGGGCTCAGAAAACGTATCGCTTGTTCAGTTCTCTCCAGCATTTCCCTCTCTCTGGAAATCTTTTTTTCCACCAGATTTTGTACTTGCCTCCAGTAAGCTCTTTGCTCTTCCCCTATTTTTCCCAGAATCCGCTGAGAATGAACCAACAACCTCTCCCGACAGAGCGAAAGCTCTTCTTTTGATGAGAGAAGTAAAGCTCTTACTCTCTCAGCCCACCGCTCAGCAAGAGTAGCTAAAACATATTTCTCTCTTTCTTCCGAATTTCTTACCGCTTCCTTTAGTCTTTTCATTTCTTCATCTATCTCTTCTTCTACTTTCCTCATCCAGTCAACGAGAAATTCAGCTACCGCGGTGGGAGTTTTTAAACTGGTATGAGCCACGTAATCTAAAACCGTGTCATCTCGTTCATGGCCAATACCTACCAGCACTGGAAGGGAAAAAGCAGCTACCGTTTTTCCTAAAAGGTAGCTATCAAAGCAGCTCAGATCGACATTGGAGCCTCCTCCTCGGATAATCACCACCACATCAAAAGAATCCTGCTCTTCTTTTATCTCTTCCAGAGAAGAAAGAAGAGAGCTTTCCACCTTATCCCCCTGCATCAAAGTGGGAAATAATTTGCAGAAGAAACTGAAACCATGAGAATTATTCTGGAGATGATCGACAAAGTCTTCCCATCCCGCGGCAGTAGGAGAGGAAATCACTGCAACTCGCTGAGGAAAAAGAGGAAAAGGAAGAGACCGATTGAGAGCCAAAAGTCCTTCCCGTTCCAGACGCTCTAATATTTCTCTTTTTTTGCGCATCATTTCCCCCAGAGAATAAGAAGGGTCAATTTCTTTAATATCTAAACTCAAACCATGAACAAGGTGAAATCGCAAACGAGCCAAAAAGAGGACTTTCATTCCCCGTTCCAGGTTCCTGCCGGTAACTTCCTGAAAAAAGGAAGATACTGAAGAATAATTAGAAGCCCAAATTATCCCTTTCATCCTGGCCAACACCTGATCATCTTCTTTCTCTACTAGCTCTAAATAACAATGTCCGGTATGAGAATTCAATCTTATCTCAGCAATTTCCGCTACCACCCAGAGAGGAGCAGAAAAATAATAATCTTCTATCACGTCTTTTAGCCCCTGCGCCAGCTCCTTCAAAGTAAGATAAGATGGGTAAGAAAGACCTTCCATAGTTTCCTCCTGTGTCTTTAAATTTTACCAGAAGAAAACTTTTCTACAACCCCCACACCAGAGAAAGAGGCAAACCTTAATCTACATCATAGCTAACCACACAAATACTGGTAGAGGATAGAGGGAGTTCCTTCTATCCTCTCTCTGAGGAGGGAGAAGGGAAAAGAAAGTCCTTCTGTGTATCCGTAATTCCTGAATGTTTCTATCAGGAATCCAGACTATAAGGGGGCAGCGCTCCCTTACCACCCCCTTCTCTTTTTCGCGAAGCACGAACAGTCTACGACGTAAAATTAAAGGCAAAATAGATGAGAAAGACTACAAACTATAACGCTGAAGAAATATCCCAGCGACGAAGCGATCTCTTTATTAAATTATCTCAGGAGAGAAAGACAAGATTGCCACGCCTAGATGCTACGAGGATCGCAGCAGCCTTCATTGGTGATTTTGCGATTAACTATATTTATTTCTCCAGGCTCACCAGCTATTTATAACCTCTACCAACTTCTGATATATGCCTGGAGCAGCAGCTAATACATCTCCCTTAAATAAATCAAATTTCCCTCCGTCCGGAGCTGAAACCACTGCTCCCGCTTCCTGAGCAATCAAGACTCCTCCGGCTAAATCCCAGGGAGATAGGGCATATTCCCAGTAGCCATCTATAATTCCCCAAGCCACATAACTCAGCTCCAAAGCAGTACTTCCCAGAACTCGCAAGTCGGTGAACCTGGCCATAGACTCTATGTCTCTTACCACCTTAGGGAGCATCTCCTCTTTATAAGGAAAGCCGGTTACCAGGAGGCTCCCCTCCACAGAAGTTGCAGCAGAAGCTCCCATTCTTTTTCCATTGAAAAAGGCACCATTCTCTTTTTGAGCATAAAATAAATCTTTGCTTATAGGATTATATACCACCCCCGCTACTGGTTCTGCATCTTTCCAATAACCTAAAGAAACAGCAAAGAAGGGAAATTTGTTGACAAAATTTAAAGTCCCGTCTAAAGGATCTACATAAAAAGCCTGGGAATAACGTTGAACTTCTTCACATCCTTCCTCCCCTACTATCGGAATCTGGGGAAAGCGATCCGCTAAAATGGAGATAATCTTTTCTTGCGATTCCCTATCAGCAGAAGTTACTAAATCATAAGAAACAGATTTTCGAGAAACAGAGAAATCTTCTTCCTCAAAGTACTTTTTTAATACACTTCCTCCGGCCAGTGACGCTACGATCATAGCTTCTAAGATATCAAAAGACACCAGCTAAAACCTCCTATCCAATATTTATTGCCAAAAAAGCATAAACAATAAGAAACTACCTATCCCTCAATAGAAACAGGACTGTTTTTAAGAAAATGACAGCTAAGCAGCAATAACTATATTCAGTTTCTGGTAAGTCTGGATATTTAACTTTACGATACCTCTATAATATCAAAGACTCTCTCTCAATCCAAAGTATTTCCATATCTTTCTCCAAAGTTTACTCAAAATTTCCCCGGTACAGAACATCCTTTCTACTCGAATAATCAAGCTCTATTTCCGCTCCTATAGTAAGAGTTTCCCAACCGCTTTGTATCTGCGATAACGATTTTAAAGCTCCCTCTCCTAACTAATCATTTGGCTGAATATAGCTCTTACAAAACCTGCTGTAATTCCTTTCCCAGCAGTAAAGGAAAAAATGGCCCTCATCCATCATCGCGAGGAGCGATTGAGGGAGCGATCTCTTCCTTGGACTCCTCTAGAACAGGAAAAAAGAGAGATTGCCACGGGGGGCGAAACTATGACCCTCGCGATTGACCCTGAGGGTTACACCGTTGGTGCAGAAAGGCTCACAATGGCCCATTCGGAGGCGTCTTTTTTCTGTCATCACGAGGGAGGCCAGGGCCGACCGCGGTGATCTCTTCTTCCCTCACCCTTCTGGGAGATCGCCAAGGTGAGGGTGAAACAACTATAAGGGGAAGGTTTTCCCCCTTATCAACCCCTTTTCTTTCCCCCTCTCCCTTGACGGGAGAGGGTTAGGGTGAGGATGAATCCCCTCAAAAATGCTTTTCCCTCAAAACCCCCTCCCTTACCTACCCTGCTAAATCAATGATTTGGCAGGGAACCCGGGCGCTCCCTCCCTCGAAGGGGAGGGAGAAGAAAATAAAGGAAAACTCCTCAGCAAAAGCATTTGGATGCCCGATTAAAGGTTTCGAGAGTGACAGAACGGGCAATAAGGGGGAGTGCCCCCATCATCACCCAAAAGACTAAAAACAAAAACAATAAAGACAATTGAGGGAAGGGAAACACTTCTCTCGGCGCTCGTAGTGACCCTTCATAAAGCTCGCACCTGCGCCCCCGGAGCTATCCAGACTAGAAGCGGGTAAGAAAAACTACCACTACAGTCAACTTTTCCCATCAGATTATTCTCCGGTCCTGATAAAGTGGTACAATATAATCAAAAAGGGGTGAGAACAACGCCATTCTGGGATGAATATTACGAACTCCTGCCGAGAGAAGAATTAGAAAAAATTCAACTTAGCAGACTGAAAAAAATTCTTATTCGCGCTTATCATAACTTGCCTTACTATCGCAAAAAATTGGAAGAAAGGAAAATCAATCCTTACGATATCAATTCTCTGTCTTGTCTTTCCTATCTGCCTTTCACTACTAAAGAAGATCTTCGTCAGGCCTACCCGTTCGGAGCCATAGCTGAGCCCTTACGCAATGTAGTGCGAGTCCATTCTTCCTCAGGTACTACAGGGACGGCCACTGTAGTAGGATACACTAAAAAAGATATAGAGGCCTGGGCAGAGCTCGCTGCTCGAGCACTTTCCAGTTACGGTGTAGACGAAGAAGACATCATCCAGGTCTCTTTTGGATATGGTCTTTTCACCGGAGGATTAGGAATCCACTATGGAGCAGAAAAACTGGGCGCTACTGTAGTCCCTGCTTCTGCTGGCAATACTCTTCGCCAGATTCAAATCATAAAAGACTTAAAAATAACTGTACTTGCCTGTACTCCCTCTTATGCCCTTTACTTATCCGAAGTAGCTCAAGAAAACAATATTAACTGGAAAGAAAGCAGTTTGCGTATCGGAGTATTTGGAGCTGAGCCCTGGTCAGAAGAAATGCGGGAAGACATAGAAAAAAAACTGCCCATCCGGGCCTTTGATATTTACGGCTTGAGCGAAGTTGTCGGACCGGGAGTGGCCTTTGAGTGCGAAGAAAAAGAAGGGCTACATATCTCCGAAGATCACTTTCTTCCTGAGATCGTTGACCCCCAAACAGGAAGAGTTCTCCCCCCCAGAGAAGAAGGAGAATTAGTATTTACTACTCTCACCAAGGAAGGAACTCCCCTAATTCGTTATCGCACTGGAGATATCTCTTCCCTCAATTACGAGCCTTGCTCTTGTGGAAGGACATTAGTGAGAATGAAAAGAGTTTTCTCTCGCACCGACGATATGCTTATCGTGAGAGGAGTAAATGTTTATCCTTCTCAAATAGAGAGTATTATTTTAAGCTTTGACGGAGTAGAACCCTATTACCAGATCGTCCTCACCCGAGAAAGCTTTTTAGATCAAATTGAGGTTCAAGTGGAAGTTACGCCTCAATTTTTTTCTGACCAAATAAAAGTATTAGAAGGGTTAAAAAAACAAATCGAAGAAAAATTAAAAACTGAGCTAAACTTAAGCTGCGAAGTGAAGCTCTTAGAACCCAAAAGCATTACCCGCAGCGAAGGAAAATCTAAAAGGGTTATAGACCTGCGGAAAAAGGAGGATATTTCGTGAAGCAAATATCGGTATTCTTAGAAAATAGGCCAGGCAGCCTTTATGAGGTACTTTACAAACTAAAAGAATGGGGAGTAAATCTGCGAGCACTTTCTCTGGCCGATACCGCCGAGTTCGGAGTTTTAAGATTTATTGTAGAAAACCCGGGAGAAATAGTAGAAAAATTGAAAAAGGAGAATTTTGCTGCTACTTTAACTGAAGTATTGGCTGTAGGAGTAGAGGACCGCCCGGGAGGGTTAGCCGAAGTAGTAGGGATTTTGACTCACCAAAATATATCTATTGAATATCTCTACGCCTTTGTTTCTCCTCAAGAGGGGAAAGCATACGTGGTATTGCGAGTAGAAGATTTAGAAGAAGCCGAAAGGGTATTGAGAGAAAACCATATCCCCATTTTAGAGGAAATCGCAATTTAAAACTTTGTCCGGGGCTACGAGCCCCGGACAAAGTCTCAGCCCGACATGGAATCAACTCTCTTCTACTGAGTTAGTAAATGTTTTTTCTATTTAAGTACTGATTTACTTTTCCAATTAACCAATAAACCAGGTCAAACTTTAAAGTGTTTAAATTGTGGCAGCCACTCCTTGTTGGCCTCAAACATTTCGTT
>JAKPIQ010000071.1 GCA_029549715.1 Candidatus Atribacteria bacterium
GGGGCAAAATCAACATATGCTTCATCTACTATTACAGGGCAAGAAGAAAGAGAAAGCAGTTTTTCTATTTGAGGTAGAGGAATAAAGGTGCCGGTGGGGGAGTTAGGATTACAAACTACTTTTAACTTAGCTGGAGAGGTCAAAAAACTCTCCGGGAGAGAAAAATCCGGAGGAAAAGGAATCTCCTCTCTCTCTGCTTCTTGAAAAAAAGATAGAGTCCGATAAAGAGTATAAGTAGGGAAAGGATAGGCCACTCGATCTCCTTTATCTAAAAAAAGGCGAAAAAGGAGATTTAGAAGCTCATCCGACCCATTGCCTACTGCTATCCAATCAAGGGGAAGTCCATAAACCTCTTGCGCTTTTTCCCTCAGTTTTCCTCCCAGAGGGGGAGGATAGAGAGAAATTCTATCCTGGTTGAGAGCCTCGGTAATCCTTTCTCTCACCAGAGGAGAAGGAGGATAGGGATTTTCATTGGTATTGAGTTTGATATACCCTTCTTCTTCCGGTTGCTCACCAGGAATATATTCCTCCAGAAGATTAATAGCCTCCCGAAAATAATTCATTTTTTACCTCCTTTTCCCATCTGTTTTAGGATCTGAGTGCTCCTTCCACTGGGGTCATACAAAGTATAAACTTCAAGTAAGTTACGAAAATCCCCTTGAAAATCTAAACCGTATCCCACCACATAAACATCAGGTATCTCAAAGCAACAGTAATGTACAGGAACTTCTACAATTCTTCTTGCTGGACAATTCAGGAAAGTGCAAACCTTAACACTTTTGGGGAACCTCTTTTCCAGCTCTCGAGTCAAGAAATTGAGAGTTAAACCGGTGTCCACGATATCTTCTACAATTAAAACCTCTCTTTCTTTGAGGTCCACATCTAAGTCTTTTTCTATTTCTACTCGTAACAGACCCGGTTTGAATCCCGAAAGAGCCAAAAAATCAAGGTCGAAAGGTATTTCTAAATTTCGGCTTAAATCTACGGCAAAATAAACTGCTCCTTTTAAAACTACTCCCAATACCGGCCTTTTATCTTCATAGTCTGATGATATATTCTCGGCCACTTCTTTAACTCTTTTTTCAATTTCTTCTTTTCCGAAGAGCAAGTCTCCTAAACGCCTCTCATTCATTACCCTCTCCTTTTAAATGACTTAAAATATATTCATAATCCCGAGCATAGACTACCCGAATTTTTACCTGGGGATAAAGCTCCCTTAGTTTCTTCACCTTACGGTTTTTCTTCCGGGTTAACTTTTGTTTTTGAGTGGTTAGCTCAATAAAAAGGTCGAAATCGGGAAGATAAAAGTCAGGAGCAAAGGCTTCAGTAAGCTCTCCTTCTTCATCCCACTCCAGAGGAAAAGTACGTGGCTCGTAGAGCCAGCGGACACCATAAAAATCCAGCACTCGGGCAAATTCTTCTTCTGAGGGATGAGAAAAAGTTGTTTTTTGTCCTAAATCTTCCCGGGGGAAAAGAGGTCGTTCTCCCATTTTTTGAGGTGGAGGAGTTACCACTCTATCTTGGGCTTCTAAAATTAAATCAGTAGCTTCGTTTATGCCATAGAAGTCAGTGTTAACTACTAAATGGTAGTGCACCGGATCCCTCCAGTCTACTCCAAAGGTTTGTCTTAAAAATCTTTCTCTTTGCTGGTCTCGTTCAGCGAGTATCCGACTGGCGGTTACTTCATCCTGCTGATACTTTTCCATCGTCCGGCGTAGACGGGTAATCTGAGAAGCTACCACTAGAATATGAAAGGTGAAAGGACAATTCTCCAGGATCTTTTGTCCTCCTCTTCCCACCAAAATAAAGGGTTTTTGAGAAGCTCTCTGGGAAAGGAAAGAACGCACTTCCCTAATCCAGTGTTCTCGTTCTCTCTCATCCTCGGGAGGCTCAGTGGAGAATTGGGGAGAAATATCTCTCAAGAGAGAGGCAAATTTCTCTTTATCCAACAACTCCATTTTAAGTTTCTGAGAAAGCCTCTCGGCAATCTCATCTCCATAGCTTTCCACTTCTCGAGAAATGGTAATGACAGAAAAATTAGCCACTTTCTTCACCAGTTTTCTATTATACTATCAAATAAAAGTATTAGGAAAAAGGGGAAGAGGATGAGAAATAGTGATTTTTTCTCACCTTTATGAAGTTTCCTTTCCTTGGTTATAGCCTTCTTCGTTAAGACCTTTCATCTCTAGGAATGGAAGATGATATTAAATAGCCTTTTATCTGGACCTCGGGACCACTTTATTACTTTCTGGTAAAGGTATACTTAGGCATTTGGTCTTTTCCAGTGCAGACAATTTTCCTCTGCCGCGTGCCGATCTATATCTTCTGTCACCGCAAGCACCGTGCATTTTGTGCGCGGGCAGCTTCTATTCTTCTGTTGGTGTGAGAGGCTTTTTCTGTTATCGCCAGCACAAACAGTCTATGGCGCTTCCCTCGTCCGCCATCGCGAGGAGCGGACAGTCTACGACGTAAGATTGAAAGCGAAATAGATTGAAAAGACTAAAACTATAACGCTGGAGGAATACGCCCCGGCGACGTGGCGATCTCGCTTTTAATGAATGTGAGATTGCCACGGGAAGCGAAACCACGACCCTCGCAATGACCACCCAGGGGTTTCCGCTTCTTTTTTGCTATTTCTGATGCTTTCTCTCTTCCTTGGCCCTTTTTCTTCCCCTCTCCCTCTACGGGAGAGGGGTAGGGTGAGGGTGAAATTGACTATAAGGGGGATAAATCCCCCTTATAAACCCCCCTTCTTTTCCGTCACCCCGGCAATCTTTAAGCCGGGGTCTATATTATTTAAAAATATTTGGATTCCCAATTAAAGATTTCAGGGATAACGGAAGAAGATAGATACCTAATTATATAGTGTCCCGCAAAACCTCTTAAATTACTCAAACCTTAAAAGCAAGTTACATTGTGCTAAAAGCTCGGGATCGCTACGCCATACAAGAAAACGAGGCTCGCGATGACAGTTTGGAGAGATTGCTACTTTTTTTCTGTCGCCGCAAAGATCCTCCTCTATTTTGTCACCCCTGAATGTTTCTATCGACTATAAGGGGGCGTTGCCCCCTTATTACCCCCATAAAAAGAAAAGAGTAAAAAATTCAAAAAATTAAAAACATAAAGATAAAACTACTGAGGGGAAGCCTCCCTCAGTGGATTCCCGATAAAAGATTCCGGGAATGACGAATGAGAGAGTTCCTCGACTCTTTTTCATTTTTTCTCTCCTTGAGGGGAGACGCTATCTTCTTTTCCCTCTCCCTTGATGGGAGAAC
>JAKPIQ010000084.1 GCA_029549715.1 Candidatus Atribacteria bacterium
TGTGAGATTGCCACGGGAAGCGACAAAACGACCCTCGCAATGACCAAACTATAGGGGGGAAACCCCCTATAACCCCCTGTAAAGACAAAAACATAAAACGGAAAACATAAAGGCAAAAAATAAAAGACAAAAGAATAAAAAGCACCGAGGGAGAAAACGTCCCTCGGTATAAGGGGAAATGTTTTTCCCCTTATCGACTCCTTTCTTTTCCATCCCCCTCGACTCTCTTTTCCCCTCTCCCTGAACTCTTTTTCCCTCTCCCTTGACGGGAGAGGGTCAGGGTGAGGGTGGACAATAAGGGGGAGAAAAAAACTCCCCCTTATGACCCCCTAAAAACAGAAAAAACAAAAGATAAAAGATAAAGACAAAAGGAGAAAAACTTACTGAGGAAGAAAGAGCGTCTTCCTCAGTATAAGGGGGCGTTGCCCCCTTATAACCCCGACTATAGGGGGAAAAACTCCCCCTATGACCCCCTAAAAAAAGACAAAAGAAGAAAAACAAAAATAAAAGACAGAAGAATAAAAAACACTGGTGGGAAAATATCCACCAGTGCAAGGGGGAAAGAATTCCCCCTTATCGACTCCTTTCTTTTTCCCTCACCTCAACTCTCTTTCTTTTCCTCCCTTCCCCGGGGGAGGAAGAGAAAGCCCCCTCATCGCAAGCAAGAGGGGGAATGGCCTATTTTCGAAGAGAAAGACCCAAAATCCTTAATTGCTCTTTCTCTACCGGAGCAGGGGCTCCGGTAAGGAGGCACACCCCTTTTTGGGTTTTAGGGAAAGCAATAACCTCCCGGATAGAATCCTCTCCACTCATTAACATCATCAATCGGTCAAAGCCCAGAGCAATTCCCCCATGAGGAGGACAACCATATTGCAGAGCTTCAATAAAGAAGCCGAATTTTTGTTCGATTTCCTCTTCTTTTAGATTCAAAAGATTAAAAATTCTCCTCTGCAAATCCATGCGGTGAATTCGAATACTCCCTGAGCCTACTTCATAGCCATTCAAGACTAAATCATAAGTTTTGGATTTTACTTTTTCCGGGTGACTATCCAGAAAATCAAGGTCTTCTTCTCGAGGAGAAGTAAAGGGATGATGAACCGAGTCCCAGCGATTTTCTTCTTCATTCCACTCTACCAGAGGAAAATCAGTTACCCAGCAGAACTGAAAAGGTTTCTTATCTTTTATCCCCTCCTCACCCAGCTCAAATCGCAAACTACCCATAAAACTCAGTAAATTAGACCTCTCTCCCCAGGCTAAAAGAAGCAGGGCATTTTCTCCGAAAGGATATTTATTTACTATCCTTTGCCAGGTCTCTTCAGAAAGTTTGTTCTTCAAGGGAGAAGAGCCCCCTCCCTTAACCCAAGATAGAGAAAGAGAGCTTTCTTTGGCTCTCTGGGAAAGAACATCCAGTTTTTTCCGAGAAAGCCCCTCTCCCCGGGGTACGAAAAGACCTTTAACAGCAAAGTTATTTCCTCCCCGAGAAAAAGAAGCTATTTCTCCCCCCAAAAGCTCGGTAAGGTCATCAATCTCCCCCGGAATACGCAAATCGGGTTTATCTGTACCGTATTTTTCCATCGCCTCATCATAGGAAAGTCGAGGAAAAGGAGGTTCAATTGCTACTCCTAAAGATTCCTGGAAAATATAAACCATCATTCCTTCTATTAACTGGATAATATCTTCCACTTCTATAAAAGACATCTCTATATCCACCTGGGTGAACTCTGGCTGCCGGTCAGCTCGCAGGTCTTCATCTCGAAAACACTTCACTATTTGAAAATAACGGTCCATACCGGAAATCATTAAAATCTGTTTAAAAAGCTGAGGAGATTGAGGAAGAGCATAAAAATGACCGGGGCTGAGCCGGCTGGGAACCAGGAAATCTCGAGCACCTTCGGGAGTGCTTTTGGTAAGAAAAGGAGTCTCTATCTCCAGAAACTCCCGCTGGGAAAGAAACCGGCGTATTAGCTGAGCCACCTGATGGCGGAGAATCAGGTTCTTCTGCATCTTGCTCCGGCGAAGGTCCAGATAGCGATAGCGAAGGCGGATAGACTCATCCACTTCCTGATTTCCCTCTATTTCAAAAGGAGGCAATTCTGAAGAAGACAGAACTGCTAATTCTTCCACCACCACCTCTATCTCTCCAGTAGAAATTCGAGGATTGACCAGCCCTTCCGGGCGTTCCTTCACCACTCCTTCCACTTTTATTACATATTCTGGCCTGATTCGGGAAGCCCGATTATAAATTTCTTCTTTACTATCCACTACCAGTTGAGTGATGCCCCATCTATCTCGCAAATCGATGAACAAAATTCCCCCATGGTCTCGCAAGCGGCCTACCCAACCAGTTAATTGCACTTCCTTTCCCGCATCTTCTTTTCTCAACTCACCACAGCTATGAGTCCTCAGCACTTCTTCTCTCCTCCCCTAATCGAGCTAACAACTCTTCTTTACTCATCGACCTCTGTTCTCCCGAGGACATATCCTTCCAGATAAACTCCCCTTTTTCTCCTTCCTCCCCACCAGCCATAATTACTGTGCCAACCCCCATTTTCTGAGCCTTCCGGAGATGGTATTTTATCCCTTTATCAGCAAACTCCAGATAGAAAGGGATCGCGCGCTCTCCCAGAGATGAAGCCAATTGTAACAGAGCCCCCTCCCCCGGGATATCTAAGGGAGCCAGATAAAACAAAGGTTGTTCTGCCAGAGAAGAAGGTTCATATTTTTTACTCATAAGCAGGATTATCCTTTCCATTCCTGCTGCAAAACCCACTCCCGGGACAGGAGGACCTCCCAAAGCAGAAGATAAATTGTCATACCTTCCTCCCCCCGCTATAGCATCCTGGGCTCCCAATTCCCCGGTTTTTACCTCAAAAGCGGTTCGAGTGTAATAGTCCAGGCCCCTCACCAGATAAGGATTGAGAGAGAAAGGGATGTCCAGTTCTCTCAAAATCTCCTCTAAAGTTTCTTGATGCCTCTCGCATTCTCCACACAAGAAATCCTGCACCACAGGGAAAGCGGAAGAGCGAAAAACTTCCTGACAGGTTTCCTCTTTGCAATCCAGAACTCGAAGAGGATTTTTTTCTGCTCTGGTCCGGCAGTTAGCACAGAGGTTCTTGCCTTCTTTGCCTAAGAAATCTTGAAGAACCTTTATATACTCCTCCCGGCACTGATTACAACCCAGACTATTAATTTCTAAGGAAAGATTTTCCAGCCCCAATTTTTTACTTACCAGCCACGCTATAAGGATGATTTCTGCATCACAGGCAGGTTGAGAATAACCAATAGCCTCAAAACCAAACTGGTGAAACTGCCTCATCCGCCCTGCCTGAGGACGCTCATAGCGAAACATAGGCCCCATATAGAACCACTTCACTCGAGGATTGGTAATATTCAAACCATGCTCTAAATAGGCCCTCATAACCGGGGCTGTACCTTCAGGGCGAAGGGTAAGACTGCGTCCTCCTTTATCTGGAAAAGTGTACATCTCCTTTTGTACAATGTCGGTGGCCTCTCCTACCCCTCGGGCAAAAAGTTCAGTACTTTCGAAAATGGGAGTCCTTATCTCCTGGTACTGAAAAGAAGAAGCCAGCAAACGAACCACTTCTTCCAGCTTGTGCCACAGATAGATTTCTTCTCCCCATATATCTCGAGTCCCTCGGGGGGCTTTTATAATACTCATGAATTTTCCTCCTCTAATTTTTCCCCGGGAAATGAAACTCTGTTCAGCTTCCGGAAATGATTTTTACTTCCCCTTCTCCTATTTTTTCTATTAATCTTTCTACATCCCGGAGATGGGGAAGGGCACTCTGAGCTCCCACTTTAGTGCAGGCAATAGCTGCGGCATTGTTAGCAAGCTGCAAAGCACCTATCCAATCTTTCCCCATGCCAATCCCCACTAATAACCCGGCATTAAAAGCATCTCCTGAAGCGGTGGTATCTTCCACTTTTATCTCTCGAGCAGGAAGGTAAACAAAGCGCCCCTCATCATAGCTGGCCACCGCTCCCTCTCCTCCTAAGGTGATTACCTTCCGCGCCGGGCAACGTCGATCCAGAATTTGAATAGCTTTTATGGCATCGGAGAGACTTCTAATTTCAACCCCACTTAAAACTTCTGCTTCATATTTGTTTGGAGTAATTATATCATTGGCAGTCAAAATTTCTACAGGAAAAGGCTGAGCAGGGGCAGGATTAAGCACCACCCTCATACCAAAGCGGTGAGCATACTCGATGCACTTTTTTACCACTTCCTGAGGTATCTCCAACTGTAAAATTAAAAACTCGTTAACCTTAAAGAGCTGCAGGGCATTATCCAGATCATTTACTGAAAGCTCCATATTGGCACCCGGGGCCACCAGGAGTCGATTTTCTCCCCTTTTATCCACAAAGATAAAAGCTAATCCGGTGTTAACCAAAGGCTGGCGAGTGACAAAAGCAAGATCTACATTTTCTTGCTCCAGATTCACAAGCAAGCGCTCCCCAAACTCATCATCACCCACTTTACCAATCATGCTCACCAGAGCCCCCAGGCGAGCACAAGCCACCGCCTGGTTATTACCTTTGCCTCCCGGGAGCATAGAAAATTTTTCGACAAACAAATTCTCTCCTACTTCTGGCATCCGCTCAATTTCCAGTACCATATCTATATTCAAACTCCCCACTACCAGAACCTTTGGTTTAGACAAAATCTCACCCCCACAATTTCCTGATTCTACTTTGCAATATATTCTACTATATAAAGCTATCTGTAGGGGAAAACAAGACCCCTATCCTCTTTTTTACTATCACAAGAAGTTCCTCTTTTTACTACTGCAAGACCCCCTCATATTTCATGGCGATCTTGCTTTTTCTCTCCCTGAACTCTTCTTCCCTCTCCCTCGACGGGAGAGGGTGAGGGTGAGGGTGATCCCTGCAAAAATCCCCCTCCCTTTGTCCCTCCCGCAAGAGGTGGGAGAAGGAAGAAGGGCAAAAACTTGGATGCCTGATAAAAGCGCTCAGGCATGACGGAAGGAGGGTGTCATTCCTGAATGTCTCTATCAGGAATCTAAATCAGAGGAGAAAAACCCTTCCTTTCTTTTCCCCTCTCCCTCGACGGGAGAGGGTTAGGGTGAGGGTGGTTTTTTCTGTCATCGCGAGGGTCGTTTGTCCCATCACCCCTGAACGCTCTATCATCCCCGTGCCCGTCATTCCTGAGTGTCCCTATCAGGAATCCAAATCCGAGGAGGAAAACCCTTCCTTTCTTTTCCCCTCTCCCTGAACTCTTTTTCCCTCTCCCTTGACGGGAGAGGGTGAGGGTGAGGGTGATCCCTGCAAAA
>JAKPIQ010000089.1 GCA_029549715.1 Candidatus Atribacteria bacterium
TTAAAGCAGTGAGGGTGTTTTCTTCAATCAACTTATTAGTAAGCTCCATAATTTTCTCTCCCGTCTTGGGGTCTAAATTAGCGGTGTGCTCATCGAGAAGAAGAATTTTGGGATGACCAAAAGTAGCCATAACCAGAGCCAATGCCTGTCTTTGCCCACCAGAGAGTAACCCCACCCGCTCTCGCAGTCTTTTCTCCAGACCCAGGCCCACATCGGCAAGCTTCTCTTGAAAAAATTTCTTTACCTCATCGTTTATAGCCGGACGCAGACCTTTCCTTTTACCTTTGAGGTAGGCAAGAGATAGATTTTCTTCAATGGTCAGAGAAGGAGCGGTACCTTGAAAAGTGTTCTGGAATACCCTCCCTATATAAGGAGCCCGGCGGTAAGCGGGAAGATTAGTTACATCTTCCCCGTTTATCATTATCTTCCCACTATCAGGCAAATAACTACCGCTTATCAGGTTAAGAAGGGTGGTCTTGCCTGCACCGTTACTCCCTACCACAGTCACAAACTGTCCTTCTGAGATTTTCAGGTTGAGGTTGCGAACTGCCCATTGCTCATCCTGAGTGTAACGGAAAAAATATTTATTCACATTTTCCAGTTGTAGCATTACTTTATTGTCTCTTTTATCCACTTTATTTAGCTCTCACCCTCCGGGAAAATTTTTCTTGCAAAACAGGGTAAGAAAGAATGATAATCACTATAAGACCGGTAAATAATTTCAGGTCATAGGGCTTAAACCCGATGTTATAACCCCAATTGAGAGCTACAGCAGTAGCTAACCGATAAACTATCGAGCCCACTATTACCTGGAGAGTCATAACAAAAATTGTCTTTCCCCGCATCAACACCTCTCCCACAATCACCGAGGCCAGGCCCGAAACTACCATGCCAATACCCATATTCACATCCACAAACCCTTGGTGTTGAGCAAACATGGCTCCCGAAAAGGCTACGAGAGCATTGGAGACACTAACCCCGATTAGCTTCATAGAGTCAGGGTTCACACCCTGCGACTCTACCAGAGTTTCGTTATCTCCTGTGGCCCTAATAGACAAGCCGATTTCTGTTCCTAAAAAAAAGTCCAGTAAGAGCTTGATACCCACAATTAAGACCAGTAAAAACGCCAGGCGGAGATAAGCTTCTGGCACTTCCGGAAACCAATCTCGTAAAATAACAAAAATAGTTCGATGTCCCAGATTTTCCGAGAGAGAGATATTTGGTCTTCCCATAATTCGGAGATTTATAGAATAAAGACAGGTCATGGTTAGTATTCCAGAAAGTAGAGCAGGGATACGAGAAAAAGTGTGCAAAAAACCGGTGAAAGCCCCGGCTAAAGCCCCGGCTAAAAAAGCAGCTAACATCGCCCACCCTGCGCCAAAACCATGATACATCATAACGGCAAAAACTGCCGCTCCCAAGGGGTAGCTACCATCTACGGTGAGGTCGGGAAAATCAAGGCACCGAAAAGTGATAAACACCCCCAAGGCCAATATTCCAAATAGTAAACCCTCTTGCAAGCTGTAAAGAAAAAAGTCGCTAATCGGCGATCTCCTCTTTGCTTTAAGGAGAGAGGTAAAATACCTCTCTCCTTTTAATTGTTATTCTGACAATGCTTCTAAAGCAACCTCTACTCCTTGCGCCTTCATCTCTTCTATAAAGGCGTTAAGTTTTGCCGTAAATTCCTCTTCATCCAGGCCTAATGCTTTCACGGTCTGTGGATTAAACAAAAGTTTTAGTTTTTTAGCAAATTCCACCGGTATTTCTCCCGGGTTTTCCCCTTTTAAAATTCGGGCCACTAAATCGGCTGTTTGCCGACCATGAAGATAGTAATCAAAACCCAGAGCCAAAAGCGCTCCCTGGCTTACGGTAGTGGGGTCAGCCAGAAAGAGGGGAATTTTATTATCCGCACAAATTTTGGTTACTGTATCTAAAGCACTTATTACTGTATTGTCAGTGGCAATATATATAGCATCTACTTTCCCCACTAAGGATCTCGCAGCCATGGATACATCAGCAGTAGTAGCTACCGTAGCTTCTAGAATTTCCATACCCAGCTCGGTACAGGCCACTTTGGCCATATCATTGGTGACTACTGAATTTACTTCTCCAGCATTGTAAAGGTTGCCTACTTTCTGAGTTTCGGGGAAAAGAAACTTTATGAGGTACATTTGTTTATCCACCGGCACCATATCCGACACTCCAGTTACACTACCTCCTGGTTTTTCTAAACTGCTCACCAGGCCAGCACTCACTGGGTCAGTCACCGCAGAAAAAACCACCGGAATTTCCCGGGCAGCATTAACTGCTGCTTGAGAAGCAGGGGTGGCAATGGAGACGATTAAATCCACTTTCTCAGAAACAAATTTTTGGGCAATGGTATTAGCAGTAGGCATATCCCCTTGTGCTGATTGGACGTCATATTCAATGTTTTCACCCGGAATATAGCCATAAACTTCCTCGAGAGCATCTATTATTCCATCTCTTACAGCATTAAGGGCGGGATGATCTATTATTTGCACTATTCCGATTTTAATTTTTTCTTCCCCCCAACCACAAACCGAAATCACTCCCACGAGGAGTATCACCAAACTCACCAGAAGAACTTTCTTCACTTCATCTACCCCCTTTCAGGCTTTATAAACAAAAAAACCCCTCGTCTCATAGGGACGAGGGGTAAAACTCGCGGTGCCACCCTTTTTGGGTATTTAACCCCACTCTCTTCCTCTATCGGGGAAACGGTAAACCTTAATGGGAATTTTCCCTTTCAGTTTACTCCTCCAGGACCCATTCGTATTTGCTCCAATACCGAGGTTCCACCTTTCTCGGCTCTCTGTGATTGGCCACAAAAACTACTTTTTCCCTTCTTCGGATTACATATTTTATATTTATTATATAATTTTGATTTAGCTATAATTATACTCAGAAGTGAGGAGAAGTAAAGAGTGTCAAGAGCCTATTTTTCTTATTTGGAAACCGGGCTTGGTTTTTCTCTCCTTTCCTGGCAAGAAGATAAGCTCCGGGCTTTTATCTTGCCCCAGAAAAGCAAGGAAAAAGCCCTATCTATGTTTCAGAAACAAGCCCGGTTTAGTTTCTATCTTCGCCCTCAGGAAAAAGTCCCTTTTCCCTCTCTGGAAGAGAGAGTTCAGAATTATTTTGAGGGTTACCCTGTGTCTTTTACTACTTATCCTTTTTATTTAGATGACCTTCCCCCCTTTACCCGGGAAGTTCTAAAAGCTACTGCTCTCATTCCCTACGGAAAAACGATCACCTATGGACAGTTAGCAGAGAAAATAGGGAAACCTCGGGCTTCTCGCGCCGTGGGTAGAGCTCTGGGACAGAATCCCTTACCTCTTTTAATTCCCTGCCATAGAGTTACTGCTCGCTACGACTGGGGAGGGTACTCTACTTACGGATTGCGATTTAAAATTCTTCTCCTTTCTATAGAGTCAAGACCGAACCCGGGTGGCAGCTTTTCTCCTTTCGTATAAAGGTTCTTCTATAAAGTTACTGATCCTCTTATAGACTAAAAGAGTAATGGCTCCATTTATCACTCCCTTCAAGAGATTGAAGGGGATAATAGCAGGAAGAAGCATCCCTTTCACTATTTCTCTTTCTACTCCCATGTAAAGAGGGGTTACGAGTAGATTGGCTCCGGTCATTATCGCGGTCATAAAAAGGGGAGCTATTATTAGACTGGCTATTGCGCCATTTTGGGTACGGCGCCTTTGATATATAAAGCCAGCCACGACTACATAGCTTCCGGTAGCTAAAAAGTGCATAAGTACTCCCCAGGGGCCTCCCTGGCCGGTAATTAGCGCAAATAACACCGCCACCACAGCAGTCAACAATAGCCCCAATTCTGGGCCAAATTTAAAACCAGCCACCAAAATGGGAATATCCCCCGGGTCATAAAGAAGAAAAGGTGCTTGAGGAATAAGAGGAAAGTGAATTAACAAACTTACCGCCAAAGACAAACCAGCCAATGCTCCACCATAAACCAGCTTTTTTTGTTCCACCAAAATGCCTCCTTTTTCTTCTCCAGGGTCAAAAAAAGCCCTGGAAATTTTGAACTTCCAGGGCTTATAGTTTCTTCATTTTTACTTCTTCTCTCTTCCGGACTTTACCGTCGGCTCCAGCTTCTCACCGGATCTACCCCGGGGGGCTCGCGGGCTCAGGGCCTTTCACCCTTTACCGCCGGTCGGGAATTGGTTTTAATCCTCACCCTGCCCTGAAGAAGTTTCTTTTGTGCTGTAACTATTTTAAAAGTATGGTCCTGAATTTGTCAAGGCAAGGAGCGGATCTCTAACCAGTTTTTGTTTCCCTCTCCAAGTCGCTACCTTATCCTTACTTCCTTTCTCTGGTATCTTTTAAGCTTTCAGATAACGTTTCACGGTGCTGCGAGAGAGCCCTGTTTCTCCACTTATAGCCTCTTGCGCTCTTTCCTTCTTTTCCCGTCTGATGTAACATCATAATTGGCTCACTTCTTAGCATTTATTTCCTTCCATCTTTTTAAGCCTGTAAGAGGGATTGTAGCTTGAGGGGTGGGTCAGTTTTATTCCGACTTTCCCGGTCAATTATATGCCGGCGGTAGGTTCGTTCCCCTTTTTCTGGGGACAATGGGGAGTCTTTCTCCCCCTGTTCCCGGGGGTTCTTTAGAAAAAGATGGTTACAAATTGGGTTTTATAAGACGTTGAAAAAGAGAAAGAATGATGCTACTATAGTAGTGGTTGAGAGGTCGTCTAAGGGTAGGACGCATGACTCTGGATCATGTAGTGGTGGTTCGAATCCACCCCTCTCAGCCAGTATGAGATCCTAAGCGATTCAGGAATAGTGCTTTAGCTATGGGATAAGGGGTAAATTCTTTTGTCTCTCAATAGCTGAGGTGCCCCGCTACAACGGTCTTAATGGTTTCTGTAAATGCCTCTTGAAGTGCTCAAAAGACGCAGAGCTTCCCCCCTTAAGCTTTTAAGATTTTCGGTTATTTGGAAAATTTTCTGGCAAAACTGGAGTCAGAACTAATTGGCGGCCAAGGATAGACGATTTTAAAAAAGCACTCTTTCTCGGGGGAAGCTTGTTTCTCTCCAACAGAAGTCCAGAGCAAAGGGAATGTTAAAGGAGGTCTGGCCTGTTTAGGTGGGAAAATGAATTGGTAGTGACGAACTGGAGAGAGGGTGCTATAATTGTTACATTCCTCCGGGGAAGCTTGGCCGTGGAGGAATCGGTTTAGTGAAAGAGGTGATTGCTTTGGCTTTCATTCGAGGTAGAGTTCTCCTTCCTTCTGATGCTCCTTGGGTGAGGAGAGCTTCTCAAGAATATGCATATTTTGGAGGAGAAGAGAAAAAAGAGAGGCTTTTGATACCACTCTCCAATGCAGAAGTAAAGGTTTTTATGGCCGAGAGCCCTGATTTGATAACTCAGACCACAAGCAATGAGGAGGGGGAATTTCTTCTGCGAGTTCCTCCTGGAGAGGATTATTTTTTGGAGTTTTATTCTCAATCCCAATTAGTAGCTTTGGCTCTGGTTTCTTCCACTGAGGAAGAGATAGACTTAGGTGTGGTAGATAGCCTAACCACTGCCCAGGCTTTGGGAATGAAGATGGGAGAAAAGACGAGTTCCGCTTTTGCTTCCCAGCTCGCTAAAGAGATAGAACAGATGTGGGTAAGAGGTGAGGGTTTAGAAAAGTTGGGAACAGTAAATTACTCTCCTTATCATTCTGACCCTTTTGAGCTAATAGAGGATTTGAGTTTCTCTTTTCTTTCTGCTGGGAAAACTTTAATAATAAATTGGAAGTCCACTCAGTCGGTGGTGGCCCGTCTTTATCATCGTTCTTTTAATTCTTCTTATTATCGTAGCGTAACTGCTAAACAGAAAAGGCGAGGAAGTTTTGTCCTTGATGTGCAAGAATTTGAGGGATATCTTTTTTATCTGGAGGTGGAAAATAGCCAACATCTCCTGGGAAGAACCCCCATTCGAGTGGTGCGTGCTCCTCTTTCTCCAGAGAAAAGAAAGGTAGTCATACGAGGAAGGGAAGATGGGCCCGTTACTGTGGCTCGCCGCAAGATTTCGGGGGAAAAAATTATTTTTCTCCCTGGAGGGGAGGAAAAAGTCAAGCTTCTTCTTTCTCGGGCACTGGAGAGAAGCTTCGAAGCAGAAATGTACTTTGATTTTTTGGGGGCGGAGGAAGTACCTCGCTTTTTGGTGCGAGAGGGTTTTGAAGAGCTGGAGCTCGCTCTTTATTTTCCCGCTGAATTTTCTTTTCTGTGGGGGCCGGCGGGAACCAATCCAGGAGTTTCTATCTCCGCAGAGGATAGAGAAAAAATTTTAGAGCTATGGGAAGACGAGGACTTTACTCTTCCTCCTGGGTATCTGATGGAGGTAGGTTGTAGTACGCCTTTTGTAGAAGTAGTGGGCTATCGAGGAGGAGAGTATTTTCATCTCTTTTCTAACACTGATTTGGAAGAGAGAATTTTTCTTTGTTCTTTGCGTCGTCTAGATTCCCTGGATTTAGAGACCACTATTTATTACTGGGGGAAATTAACTCTTCAGGGGGAAGGGTTGTTTGAAGATTATTTCCTGGAGTTGGACCTCCGAGGGAAGTTTGAAGAAGGAGAAGACCCTCTTTTTTGGACTGTTCACAGAGGTGAGGTGGAAGGGGAAGTTGAGCTGTGGGTGAATTTGGAAGTTAAAAAGAAGTAAAGGAAGGACACCACTCCCTCACCGGGCATTCCGGGCAGTGAGGTTTTTTAGCTGAGCAGGTTGTCCGACCTAGAAAACTTAAAAGATGAGTAGCCCTTATCCACTGCTCGGGGGAAATTATTTGGGTTAAATCTTTTTCTATTTCCAGGGGAGAAGAGGAAGAAGTAAGGCCCAACCTCTGAGATACGCGAGCCACATGAGTATCCACGGCAATGGCTGGAATGTTGAAGGCGTTGGCTAAAACGATATTGGCAGTTTTTCTTCCCACCCCAGGTAGAGAGGTGAGCGCCTCCAGCTGAGGAGGCACCTCTCCCTGAAATTTTTCTACTAAAATGGAGCTAGCTTCTTTGAGAAACCGGGCTTTTTGCCGATAATAAGGAAGAGATTGGATGATTTGTTCAATATCAGAAAGAGGGGCGGAAGAGAGATCTCGGGGAGTAGGGAAGCGCTGAAAAAGGGTTTTGGTTACCTGGTTTACCCGCTCATCAGGAGCTTGGGCAGCTAAAATGGTGGCCACCAAAAGCTCAAAAGGATTACGAAATTCTAAAAGCAACCGGGCATCGGGAAAGCGCTTTTCTAAAACATCCAGAATTTTAGCTACTCTTTCTTTTTCTTCCATTTTATATTTCTCCTGTTTTTAAATGTTTTGAGTAAATTATAAGCGAAATTGTAATAAGAGAAAAGACAAAAACAGACAGCCTACGGCGTAAGATAAAAAAATTAAAATAGATGAGAAAAAATCGGGAAAACAACGCTGGGAAAATAGACCCAGCGTGTCTACAACAGGTAATAGAGGGAAACTCCCTATAACCCCCGAAAGCAAAAAACATAAAAAGCAAAAACTCACCGAGGAAGAAAAAGCGTCTTCCTCGGTATAAGGGGGAAAGGATTCCCCCTTATGGTTCCCTTTCTTTCCCTCACCGCGAGACTCCCTTTCCTGTCATCGCGAGGAGCGGTTGAGGGGGCGCTCTCTTTTCCCCTCTCTCCCGGGGAGTGAACGAACAGAGACATAGGTTACATTTTAGTCTAAGGACATAGGTAACACTTTTTAATCATCTTGAAACTCCATTGATTCAAAGGTGAGGGTGATTTCCCTCAAAATGCTTTTTCTCAAAAACCCCCTCCCTTACCTACCCTGCCAAATCAATGATTTGGCAGGGAACCCGGGTACTCCCTCCCTCCGGGGGAGTACTCATTCCCTATCCTATTGTTTATACCGACTCATAATATCCAGAAGCTACCGAGATTGCCTGTCTCTAAATTACCGGATATAATGTCCAATATAGTCATAGTCTTTAGGAGAATACTGGAAAAATACTTGAGGAAAGGAGAAGGACCTCGAAGAT
>JAKPIQ010000094.1 GCA_029549715.1 Candidatus Atribacteria bacterium
GGGGAAAGAAGAGCACCAGGAGAAATGAGAATCCTTTACCCATCATTCCTGAATGTCTCTATCGTCCCCTTGCCTGTCATTCCTGAATGTCTCTATCGACTATAGGGGGAAACTGATCCCCCTATAACCCCCTAAAAAAATAAAGATAAAAGCAAAAAATGTAAAAGACAAAGAACTAACCGAGGAAGAAAAAGCGTCTTCCTCGGTATAAGGGGGAGAAAAAGACTCCCCCTTATGAACCCCGAAAAATCTCTTTGCTGAAACCCTCCCTTTGTCCCTCCCTCCAGGGGAGGGAGAAGGAAGAATAGGCTCTCCTGTGTATCCGTCATTCCTGAATGTCCCTATCAGGAATCCAAATAAGAGAAGAGGAAAACCTCTGTGGATTCTTTCCCTCTCCCTTGACTCCCTCTTCCCTCACCGCGAGGAGCTTCCCTTCCTGTCATCGCGAGGAGCGAAGCGACGTGGCGATCTCCTTATTGAATTACCTCAGCAAAGAAAAACGAGATTGCCGCGTAAGCGAAACCACGAACTCGCAATGACCACCTTGGGTCTCCGCTTACTTTTCGCTATTCCCGACATTTTTCCCCTCTCCCTCGACGGGAGAGGGTTAGGGTGAGGGTGGACAATAAGGGGGAGAAAAAGACTCCCCCTTATGAACCCCGAAAAATCTCTTTGCTGAAACCCTCCCTCTCGCTTCCTCGAAGGGGTGGGAGAAAAAGCTTCCTTCGGTAAAAACATTTAGATTCCCGACAAAAGATTTCGGGAATGACGAAGAAAGAGAATTTCTCCAGAGAATAAAAACGAGATTGCCACGGACGGCCTACGGCGTAAGATTAAAAAAATAGAAAACTTAAAAGACAAAAGCTAACTGAGGGAGAGAAAGCCTCCCTCAGTGAAAATACGAGGCTCGCGATTGACTCTGGGGTGGTATCCCGAGGAGGAATAGCGATCCTTAGAGATTGCTCCTCCTCTTTTATCGCAAGGAGTCCTGAAATGAGGAGGAGAGAAAAAAATTCTCTTGGGGAGAAATCATTTTTGCAGTATAATAGAGAGGGATAAAAGTTACCAAAAAGAAATGCAACAAAACTCAAGATAGTTCCTCACTCAATAATTTCTATATATCCTACAACGAGTAGAGAAAAAAGGAGGTGAAATAAAGCTCGCAAAACTCTAGTAAAAAGCGACAAAACCATATTCAAACTGGAGGTGTAACTAATGAAAAGAAGAAGTTTTTTAATTTTGTTGGTCTCTTTGGTGGTGCTCGTGATGGGTGTTACTCAGACAGGTTTTACCCAGTTAGCTGAAGATATCCCCAGAGAAGAAACTCTTATTGTCGATGTACCCCACGGAAGAGCTCCAGTCCCCACTAACTTCAATATATTTACCACATCCTGGAATGTTCCCAATAGAGGAATCCATCAGGTGATGCTGGAATCTCTATGGATAGTAGATTTTATAACCGGTGAAGTTATAAACGCTCTCGCTGTAGAGGGCCCTACCTATAATGAAGATTTTACTCAGATGACAATGAAGCTCAGAGAAGGATGTCAGTGGAGTGACGGGGTTCCCATAACTGCGGACGATATAGTATATGGAATAGAAGCCACTATGAAACACCCGGGGATGAGTTACAACACTCAATTCAACCTTTACGTGGACAAAGTTTACAAAACCGATGATTATGTAGTGGTTTTTGAGCTTAAAGAACCTAATGCCCGATTCCATACGAATTTTGTAGATAGATGGGGAGCGTGGCGACCTTTCCCCAAACATATTTTCGAAAAAGTAGAAGATCCGGTATCCTTTGAGTTTAATCCCCCGGTAAGTAGCGGACCGTATGTGTTAAAAGATTTTGACCAGGCCGGATACTGGGTACTATGGGAGCGAAGAGAAGACTGGGATAAGACCCCCACTGGAATATTATACGGTATGCCCAAACCTGGATATGTTCTTTTCTATTACTACGGAGAGGAAACCAACAGGATAGTTGCCCAGGCAAATCACAATTTAGATATAACTGAACTAAGTTTTGAAGGTTTCCGGGCAATTTTAGAAAG
>JAKPIQ010000109.1 GCA_029549715.1 Candidatus Atribacteria bacterium
CTTACACTTCTGGCAGCGTAATCTTCTAAGAGAGAAAACCCAGCGTTTCCCATTGTGGTCTAAGAGAACTCTCTTTCTTCGGTCATAAGGTTTTAGTTCTCCCTGGCAGTAAGGACAGTGAATGGTTTCCCTCCCCGTCACTAAAAAAAGTGGTGATCGCTATCCCATTCTTTGGTATAGTGTGATACAATAATCATACCTTTTGGGGGGCCTCGGGGAATTCAGTTATCCATCTTCGAGGTCCTTCTCCTTTCCTCAGTATTTTCCCTAAAGTATTTTCCCTTAAAGATTATTACTTGGACATTATATATGGCAATTTAAAGACAGACAATCCCGGTAGCTTTTGGACATCCTGGGTTGGTATAAACACATAAGGGGGAATTCTTTCCCCCTTATACTGGTGGATATTTTCCCACCAGTTTTTTTATTCTTCTGTCTTTCATTTTTTGTTTACGTCGTAGACCGTATTTTATGTTTTCGTCTTTTTGGGGGTTATAGGGGGTTTCCCCCTATAGTTTGGTCATTGCGAGGGTCGCATATTCCTTCCCGTGGCAATCTCACACTTATTAAAAGCGAGATCGCCACGTCGCTTCGCTCCTCGCGATGACAGGAAAGAAGTCTTCGGAATGGCAACAAAGAAAGGGATCATAGGGGGTTTGCCTCTTATAGTCGATAAATACATTCAGGAATGACGAGTAAGAGGGGCGGAGGAAAAATATTTTTTATAAGGGGGGAAAGTAGAGACGCAGTTATAGGGCTAAATAAAGAAGCCACCGGTTCTAACAAGCGTTAGCCTTTTCTTTCTCGCCCTCTCAGGCGAGAAACTTCAGGATGGACTTCCGTGCAAAGACTTTGAGCTTCTAATCTTTCAAACAGAAGCTCTTTTTTCCATCCTCCGGCTTAGCTCCTTAGAACCGGTGGCAAATATAATCTATCATCTCTTTTTAAGTTTGTCAATAGGTAAAATCAAAAATTTTTAAAAAATTTGGAAAATTTTTAAAAATAGGTTGTAAGCCTGTTTTCCCCGCAGTTTGAGGTGCTCGAAAGAAGAAATTATTTAAAAAAGAAAGAGCCGTCAGACCTTTTTTACTGTGACAATACTGAATATCTTCTTAATCTACCTTTTAGCTCGTCTCAGGGGAGCTTATCTTCTTTGGGGGAGGAAAGAGGAAACGCCTGTCAGTATAGAAATTTTAGGAAATCCGGTGGTGGTTGAGCGCCCGATGCCCTTTCTGTGTATCTTGATCGTCGTTATCAATTAGAGAAAGAGCAAAATTTGTAATGCATCCCGGACTCTCAGGAAGGTAGCTTTCCCCGGGCGAGTTCGCCAGCGCAGCCAGTTCTAAAAAATCCTGCCCGGGGAAAAGTATTGTCATGTAGTGACCATACCGCGTTTTTGTAAAAGTTAAAAATTAGCGCTATTTCAGAGTTACTGGTTTTCTCTTTGAATATTAAGGGAAAGTCCCCCGTATTTTTCTTGCTTTGATTGTCCGCTCCAGAGCCAGCATATAAGCAGCTTCTCGGAGAGTTGTCTTCTTTTGCTCCTGGAGTTCCCACACGTCCTGGAAGCTCTTCTCCATAATTTTCCGGAGAAAAGCATTAACTTTTCTCTCCTCCCACATCAAAGCCTGGAGATTTTGAACCCATTCTAAATAAGATACTACTACTCCCCCGGCATTGGACAAAATGTCAGGAACTACGACTACGCCCTTTTCATTGAGAATTTGATCTCCCTCAGGAGTAGTAGGTCCATTAGCTGCTTCGACGATAATTTTTGCTTTTACGTCTTTGGCAATATCTTCGGTAATCTGGTTTTCCCGGGCCGCGGGGATTAAAATGTCAACTTCTGAAGTGAGCAGCTCCTGATTAGTAATAGATGAAATCCCTTCTGCTTTGTATCCTTCAATGAGATGAGAGGGATTTTCTCTCACGTGGTTTGATAAATCTGCTATGTCCAGCCCTTCCTCTTTATAAATTCCTCCACTGATGTCGTTTACAGCTACAATTCGATATCCTTCCTGGTAGAGAAGCTGGGCTATTGTTCTTCCTACTTTCCCGAACCCCTGGATGGCAAAAGATGCTTTCTTCAAATCGATTCCTTTTGTGCGAGCAATCTGGTTGATAGTAAACAATACTCCTCGTCCAGTTGCTTCTTCTCTTCCCAGTGAGCCGCCAATTTCTATCGGTTTTCCGGTAACTGCTTCTGGAACGGTAAATCCTTGAAACGCACTATAGGTATCCATGATCCATGCCATGATCTGGGAATTGGTATTAACATCGGGAGCAGGAATGTCCTTTTCTGGTCCGATTAAAGGAAGAATCATCGCTGTATAACGGCGAGTAATCTTCATAAGTTCTCGGGAAGAAAGTTTCCCCGGGTCGCATTGTACCGCTCCTTTGGCTCCACCATAAGGGATATTGACCAGCGCACATTTCCAGGTCATTAAAGCTGCCAGAGTTCTCACTTCATCAAGGTTGACATCTGGAGCATAACGTATTCCTCCCTTACAGGGGCCTCGCACGCTGGAGTGCTGGACCCGGTAGCCAACAAAAACTTTTATGTGTCCATCATCCATTTCCACGGGAATAGAAACAGTGAGTTCTCTTTCCGGGTAGCGAAGAGGAAGGTAGTCGTCCCAGCAAACTCCCATCTTTTTGGCACAGGTATCCAATGTGCTAAGCATATCCCGGTAAGAGTGATTTTCTTCTAAGAAGGAACGGTCATAGTTTTGACCTTGTTGGTCCTCAGCGGCGTTACCGTAACAACTATTGTCTAAAGTCAAGTGACTTCCCCCTATCTAAAATTTGGCCAGTATAAATTACCTTTATTACCAGAACCCTTTTATAAAAAAGGGTGTGAGCTAAATATTAATGATAACCCGGATAAATGTCAATCCCCTGCTGGCTCTGCGTCAAATGTTATGAGGAAACATTCCCCCCGGGTATGAGGGCTTATTGGGGGCAACGTAGGCAGCTACAGCGAGGCTATTTTAGCGCTGGTAGGTGCTCCTTTGCAGGTTATTCCAGCCATTCCTTAGTTATTTCTTTCATATAGTACAATTCCTTTCTCGGCTATTTCACGGTAAAACATACTATTAAGCTCTATAAATCTTCTATGCATTGGCTTTGTATGCACGATAAGGTCAATAGGGATGTTCCTCTGTATATCTGTAAGCACATTGGAAACCTTCAAGTAAATCTCCATTTTTTCATCGAAACTACCCGGCATAATATCGTCATTGGTTACTACAATCAAATCAATATCGCTATCTTCTGATGGCTCTCCGTAGGCGTAACTGCCAAAAAGGATCACCTTTTCGGGATTTAGAGGTTTGAGCCTCTCTATCAATTGATTCTTTAAGTTATCATCAAGCTTCATATCAATCAATATACCCCTTTTAAAAATATAATTTCTCTCGTTTTGCTCATTTTACATCCTCCAGCCAAAGGGGGTCTTACGACCTTTCTCCGCTATCGCCCCCGGCCAGCAAAAACTTATCTTATCCCCAACCAATTAAAATTATAGCACCTATTCCACGTGTTGCAGATTAAAAAGGAGGTGCTTCTGACTATAGGGGGAAACTGATCCCGGCAATAAGGGGGAGAAAAAGATTCCCCCTTATAACCCCCAAAAAGACAAAAACATAAAAGACAGTCTACGACGTAAACAAAAAATAAAAGACAAAAGAATAAAAACCTACTGGTGGAAAAACATCCACCAGTATAAGGGGGAAAGAATTCCCCCTTATAAATCCCTTTCTCATTTGTTGTCCCGAACTCTTTTTCCCTCTCCCTTGACGGGAGAGGGTTAGGGTGAGGGTGGACAATAAGGGGGCAACGCCCCCTTATAACCCCCAAAAAGACAAAAACATAAAAGACAGTCTACGACGTAAACAAAAAATAAAAGACAAAAGAAGAAAAGCAAAAAACTAAAAGGCAAAAAACTACTGGAAAGAAAAGATTTTCCAGTATAAGGGGAAAATGTTTTTCCCCTTATGAACCCTCACAAGGTCTCTTTGTTCAGTAATTTCCCCCTCCCTTTCCCACCCTACCAAACGATTGTTTGGCAGGGAACCCGGGCACTCCCTCCCTCGGAGGGGAGGGAGAAAAAACGGACAGTCTACGACGTAGGTAAAAAATAAAAGATAAAGAACTAACCGAGGGAGAAAACACCCCTCAGTAAA
>JAKPIQ010000122.1 GCA_029549715.1 Candidatus Atribacteria bacterium
GAAAGCACCAATTTTGGTATGAGCGCCAACTTTTATTTCCCCTTTTAAAATAGAGTAAGGACCGATCTCTACTCCTTCTTCAAGCACTACCTCTTTCCCGATCCTGGCTGTGGAATCAATCTTCTTCACTTCCTGTCCTCCGTCATCATTCTTACCATTTCTCTATTCAGAGTATGACCGGAACGAATACCTATGAAATATCCTTTAATCCTTTTTCCTGCAAGCATTAAGTCTCCTATTAAGTCTAAAATTTTATGTCCAGCAGCTTCCCCGGGAAAGCGTAGAGGAACAGAGCTTTCCCCCTTTTCATCCAGAATGAAAGCTTTTTCCCTTACTCCTTTCCCCCATCCTCTTCGTAAAATCTCTTTCACTTCCCAGGAAAAAGCAAAAGTGCGAGCAGAAAGAAGCTTGCTAAAACCATCACTCCCGGAAAATTCCATAGCCTGAGAAAAATGATAGTTCTCTCCTCCATCCAGAAAATACCATACCCGAAACTCATCATCAGGAAAAGCAAAAAGGTAATGATAGTTTTCTCCTATTTTAATGCTCTCATCCAGAACTAAATACTCCCGAGGAGATGATTGAACTTGAAAGCCAGCTTCCCGGAAAATATTAAACCAGAAAATAGAACTCCCGTCCCCTCCAGGAAGCTCTTCCCCCTCTAATACTACTTCTAAATTGTCTATCTCGCTACCCCAACAAGCAGCAAGAAAGTGTTCTACTGTAGATACTTGCTTTTCCTCTTTTTTAAGTGTCGTGCAACGAGGAGTAGCTTCCACATATTGTATAGCAGCAGGAATAATTGTTTCCCCGACCCTGAAGAAAATACCACTATTTTCAGGAGCAGGGAAAAGAGTTACCTTCGCTGATTTTCCACTATGTAAGCCCATCCCTTCAACAGTGCAAGAAGAAGCCAGAGTTCTTTGTAAAACTACTGAACTCATTTTTTAACCTGCTTATTTACCATCTTCTCCAGATTTCTTATTTTTTCCCAGAGTTCGGGAAGTTTCTTGATGAGAGCCTTTTCTTTTAACTCTTTTTTATGTTCTTGAGCGGGAAAACCAGAAACAGTTACACCGTCAGGAATATCAGTCAATACTCCGGTCCGTGCAGCCATTTGCACTCCTTTACCTACTCGACGATGGTCTATTATTCCACTTTGAGCTCCCATTATTACGTTGTCTTCCACTTCTGTGCTTCCTGCCACACCCGATTGGGCTACTATAACCACGTTTTTACCTATTTTCACGTTATGAGCAATCATAACCAGATTATCAATCTTAGAACCAGCGCCAATTCTGGTTACTCCCAGAGTAGCTCGATCCACAGTAGAGTTCGCTCCTATTTCTACATCCTCTTCAATTACTACCTTTCCTACTTGAGGGATTTTGTAATAATTGTTTTTCGCTCTCTCATAGCCAAAACCATCTGCCCCTATTACCACTCCACTGTGAAGAATCACCCGATCTCCAACCCAACAATTTTCCCTTACCACCACTTGAGGGTAAAAAATACACCCTTTACCCACCTGAGTATTTCTTCCCAGATAAACCTGAGGGAAAATAACGGTATCATCTCCTATGGCTACTCCTTCTTCTACCACTGTAAAGGGACCCACTGAAACATTTTTACCCAAGAAAGCTTGAGGGTGAACAAAAGCTTGAGGGTGAACTCCCTTTTCCGGAAAATAGGAGGGGAAAAAGTAAGGAACCAACTTAGAAAAAGCGTAACGAGGATTATCCACCAGGATAATATTCTTATCTTTTAATTCTCTTTCCATTCCCGGCTTGGTTATCACTGCTTTAGAAGCCGAAGAGAGTACTTTTTCTAAATAAGGAGCATGATAAAAAAGAATTAAATCATTATCCTCTGCCTCTCCTGGTTCTTTTATGCCTTTTACTTCCCAGTGGGGGTCACCTATTAAGCTTCCCCCCACTAATTCGGCAATCTCCTTCAGTTTCAAAGCTTTCTATTCTCCTGGAGCAGCAGCTATATTTTTAATTTCCTCTATCACCTGGTCAGTGATATCTATTCCTCCGTAAAAAACAATAGGCATTTCCAATAGCTCATTTTGGGAAACGGGTATACGCAATTCACTCCGGATAACCAGAGTAAGTTTTTGAGACTCAGCTACCTTCCTGATCGCCGCAATTACATCACTATACCTCTGGTTTATCAAATCCTGCCGCTCTTTCAAAATTTGATCTCTAACCGGAGCCCATTCAGCGTTCATTTCTTCCTCTAATTTCTGCACCTCTTCTATTGTTTTACCTTTTCCTTTTTCATTCAATTCGGTTTGCCTTTTATCCTTTTCTTCCAGTAGTTTTTTCTCCGCATCCAATATTTTCTGAGTACTAGGATGAGCATCAAGAACCTTATTTATATCTATCAAACCCACCGCAGCTTTTTCTTCTGCTGCCCAACCGGGAGTAGCAATTACCAAAATAGCTATTGTTACCAAAACTAACCCGACTAAAAAGTTGCTCCTTCTCATCGATCTTCTTCCTTTCTATTGTGTTTTAAATTTCTCTCAAAAAGTCTGTCCAATACTGAAGTAGGTTTGCCCACCAGCTTCTCCAATACCATAATCCAGCCGCACCGGCCCGATAGGAGTGTCAAACCTTACTCCTACTCCATAACCGGTTTTAATCTCATCCCATCTCATATCATGAAAAAGAGGCCAGGCATACCCCGCATCACCAGAAAATACCAGCTGTGTACCTTCAGAAACCTCCCAGCGGTACTCCAGATTGAAAATTAGCATTTTATCTCCTTCAAACTCAAACAAATCATAACCCCGAAGGGTACTAACTCCTCCTACGGAAAATTTCTCGTAGCTGGGTAATTCAGTATCGGCCATGCCTCCTAAAAAGCGTAAAGCCAAAACCGTATCTTCTCCTGTTTCAATATAATTTCTTAAGTCTAAAATGTATTTATTATAATCGTGGTCACCGCCTAAGAATCCTCCTGCTAATTCTGCCTGCAACGTTCCATACCAACCTTCATGGGGGTTATCTACCACATCTCGAGTATCATAAAACACCATGGGGGTCAAAGAATTAGTCTTTCCTCCTCCATCAGGAGGATTGCCTTCTAAAACATTAATGTCCACATCCTCAGATTTATAGCGTAGTCGCCATCCCCAATCTTCTTTTATCTTTCCTCCTAAAGTAACGTATCCTCCTATCCTCTCTTCTTCATATCTACCGACCACTTCATGGTTTGCCCATTCCTTTCTCTCCTCTACCTGATCATATGCAGCCAGGTTAAAATAGACGGGTTCGTTAAAAAGCCAGGGCTCTTCAAATAAGAAACGGTAAAGAGTGCGAGCACCATATTCATATCTTAGCTCCACTCGTTGTGCATTTCCTCCTAAGTTAGATTCCTGATAACGAATGTAACCTAACCAGCCTCTTTCAGTATTATAACCTACTCCCAATCCTGCCTCACCAGTAAGCTTTTCTTCCACTTTGACCTTGACTATCACATGGTCTCGATCACTACCGGGCTCCAGCTTCATAGATACATCCTCAAAAAAGCCCAGGTTATAAATGGCTCTCAAGCTCTCTTGAATTTTAGAAAAGTCAAAAACCAGGGGAGGCTCAAAAGTCAATTCTCGGCGTAAAACATATTCTTTGGTTTTTTCTAAGCCTTCAAATTCCACCGCCTCCACTATTCCTTCTTTAATGGTAAAACTTATGACTCCTTCTTCAGTGAAATTGATTTCTTCTACCGCTGTTATTAAAAAACCATTGTTACTATAGAGCGCCTTTATACGCTCAAGATCATGTTGAAATATTTTCCAATTCATAACCTGGCCCGGAGATAGAATCATGACTTTTCTAATTTCATCATAACTTAAGGCGGTGTTACCAGAAATGTTAATTTCTTTAACCTGAGGAAACTCTTGCACCTTAAAAATCAGCTCTATACCATCAGGGTATTCTTTGATTTCTATCCACACTTTAGAGAAATATCCCAGATCATAAATAGCCTTAACGTCTGCCTGCACTTTTTCGGGATTATAAGGTTCCTTAAGAGAAGTAGATATGGCAGATAAAATCAACTGAGTATTAACATTTTCATTGCCCTCTACTCGAATAGCTACTACCGGTGGAGAAATAGTTTGAGCATAAATTGTTCCCCCGATTCCCAATGCTAACAAAAACACCAATCCACAAAGTAATCTTTTAATCTTTTTCTGAACCAATTTACAACCCTCCTCCACTGTCAAAATTTAGTGTTAAATTCCAGCATCCAGCCAATTTCTCCTTCAGCATCTCCTTCCATTTTCAGGGACCATTCTTTATCAAAGTTTATCTCGAAATTCCAGAAAGAATTTCCCTTACCACTCAAGTCTTGAGTATAACCTATAAAGCAATTTTCACCAATACCCTGTTCCCATCTTATACCATGAAAACCATAATTTCTTGAATCAAGAAATTTTATATCTATTCCACCCAAAAATCTACTCCTGAAGAAAAAATTCTCTCCCAGTAAAGATTGTCCCAATTTCCAGAGAAGAGGTTGCCAATCAAGATCATTCAAGGAAAGATAGCCATCTTTTTCCCCCAGAAAAAGCAAAGAAAGGATTTCCTCCTCTTTAAGGAGGGGTTCTGACTTCAAAGTTAACTTATAATTGTCTACAGGACCCATAGCCTCCAGAAAAATATGATAACCTCCTACCTCCTCTTCTCCATACAAATTTACTCGAGGATTCAACCCATAAAAAGGACTAAAGGTGATATATCCTCTAATGGGAATTTTTCTCAACACCAAATCATAGTTTCCTTCCACCACTTCCAATTTACCCTCCCCGCTTATTTTCCCGTTTTCTCCCCAAATTTTGAGTCTTCCTTCCATCTCCAAATCTAAAAAGCGAGTTTTTACTCTTACTTTATTAGCAGTATAAAGGGTAAGTTCCAAAGAAAGAGATAGTTCTTCTAATTTCTCTTCCAGTTGAGGAAGAAGAGAAGAGTAATACCTGGTGTCCCCTACTTTTGTGAAATCTCCCCACCCATCGAAAATTTTCGCTTCCCCCTGGAGATTTATTTTCCCGTCACAGGCCTTAATTACAATGTCACTCTCGATCCTGGATAGCCCCATATTCTCTTCTGGTATTTCTAATTTTCCGCCTCCTGAAAGATGAATTTCAGACTCTTCTCGAGAAACAACTCCCTCTATTGCCCAATCAAGACCGGCAATGTGTAAGTTTCCACCCCTGAGCTGAACTTCTTCCCCTCTTATTATTCCTCTTACTTCACCAAAGTCAGCATATTTTTTCCCCTCTCGCCAAATCTCACCCTCTCCCTCCACTTCTCCTTGCCAGAGAGGTTTTTCCTCATCACCGGAAATAGCAATATTGGCTTCTCCTCTCAATTGTAGCACTCCATAAGGAATAGAAAAGGAGCGATCCACTTTCCCTTTTATTTCTCCAGCCAGCGTTTTTGTCTTTCCTCCCCATTTTAAACTTCCTCCTATCTCCAAACCCCCTGTTAATTCCTGGAAAAACAACTCGTTAACAACTAAATCTTCTCCATCGTAATTTCCTTCCAATTTTCCCTGAAAATGGAAATCCTGTACCACAAAAGAAAGTCTTTCCGAATAGAAAAACCACAGGTTTTTCTGAGTATCCAGGTTAATTACTACATCGGTCATTCCCGAAATAGGGTAGGAAAAAGCTTTCCCCATTAGTTGTTCTAAATTTATCCCTCTTACTTCTATTGTCCCCTCTTGAAGAAGCTGAGGATTTAAATAGTCAGTAAGAAATGGTGTTTCACCTTTTTGAGGAAGAGGAGCTTTGCCTCGGAGCAAAAGATGAAAATAATCTCCCCAGGGTTCTCCCTGCCAAAAAAAGTTCTTGCCCTCTCCTTCAATAAGAAAAATAACTTCGTCCCAGGAACCGGAGAGGGAGAGGAAAATTTTTTCTAAATTCCCTTCTATATCCCAATAAGAAGGTATTTCCAGATTTTGAATTTCTCCCTCGAGATTAACCTCTCGGTAGGGGTCAACCTTGCCTTTTAGAAAGAGGTGTCCCCCATCCCAATCACAGGAGAAATCTTCTATTTCTATTCCACCATCTTCTACTTTTCCTGCTAAAGAAAATTCTTTACCTTCCATTTTTCCTATTTTCCAGAAAGGAGAAAAAAGGGAAAGGAACAAGTCTTCGCTTTTTACCACCACATTTCCATTCAACGATAATTCTATGTTTTCCTCTTCCAAAGAATAAGAAACAGGGTAATCTTTTACCTCTATTTCTCCTTCCCAACTTTCCCTTTTCTTCTCTAAATTCCCCAGGATAATCCCCGCTCCATGCCGGAGATATAAATCACGAAATATTAAAACAGAAGGAGAAAATTCAATCCTTCCTTTCTCTATTGCACCCAGGTACCAATCTTCCCAAAATAGTTCCCCTTCTTTCAGAGAGAGGAAAATTGATTTATCCTCTTCTCTTTTCCACTCCCCAGAGACCCAACCCTTTAATTGAAAATCCGTTCCTTCTACAAGGTGCTCCACTTCTATGCTCTGGAAATCACCCTGGAGAGAAAGATG
>JAKPIQ010000145.1 GCA_029549715.1 Candidatus Atribacteria bacterium
TTTTCAATTAATTGAGCTTTTTTTCGCAACAAAGGGTCACCATAAACTTTTATTTCTCTGATTGCCAATTAATTTCACCCTTTCTACTTAGAATTCTACTTCTATCCGCCATTTACCCTTTTTTCTCTTCTCCGGAGAAAAAAACTGAGAAATTGTTTCAAACACCCGTTCTGCCTTATCTCGGGGAAAGCAAAGAACTAACTCCTCACTTTCTTCTCCCCATTTTCTTCCCTGCGCTGGGAAAGGACCACCTACCTCTATCCCTTCCTCCTCACAGCGAATCTTCAGTTTTTCTAAAACCAATTCATCTTTTGCTCTATTCCCGCCCTTCTCTATTCTCTCTATTATGTGAGCTAATATCCCATAGGGGGGATAACCCAGAATCTTCCTTTTTTCTAAAAGCGAGGGGTAAAAATCATGGGGGAGCTGCAAAAACTGGCTTACCTCCTTTTCCACTCCCTTTCTTCCCTGGATAAAAATCTGAGGAGGAATGGAAGAGTCAAGGCCCAGGAGGGTTCGTATTCGCCATAGATTTAAATAAAATTCTTCCCGAGCATTTATATCAGAAAGATGCAACCAGTCCTCCGCCGACCAGATAACTAAAAGAGATGCTTCCCGCAACATCTCTTCTCGCAAAAGCAAAGAAGTACCCACCAAAACAGAAAAAGAGAGGGGGTCTCCCATTTCTCCTTCTCTCTGGGAATCAATAATCACTACTTTCTGATGAGGAAAAACTTTCTCTATCTCTTCTCCTACTCTTTCCACTCCCTCACCCCATCCTTCTAACCATACTCCTCCACAGCGAGGACAGAATAAATCCAGTTTTTCCTCTTTGCCGCACAGAGGACATACCAGTGTTTTAGTTCCTTTATAATAGCGAAATGCCACTCCACAGTGAGGGCAAACATAGTAAAAACCACAATCCCGACAACCTAGGGCTGGAGCATAACCTCTCTTCTGCACCCAGATTAAAACTCGACCTCCTTTATTCACCGTCTGGAGAATAGCTTTCCGCACTGAAAAAGTCAAAGAAGACCTTCCCTTTTTTTCATAGGACACCAGATTAACGGTGGGGGAAGAAACCTCAAAAGAGCCAGAAAACTTTCTTTCTTTAAACTCCCCGGTATTCAAACGGTGATAAAGAAGCAAGGAAGGAGTGATACCTACTACCTCTAAACTTCCTCCTTTTATTTTAACTTTTTCATGAAGAAGCCGAAATGTATCATGAAAGGGAGAGTGGTCGGAATAATGTCCTTTATCCTCCGGGTCAAAAACCACATAGTAATAGAGATCAAGAGCGGGCAAAAATACACTTCCTCTTGTACCCACAATTAAATCAAAGTCTCCACTTTCGGCCAGCTTATAAGTCAGGAACCTCCGACGAGAAGCAAGTCGGCTGTCATATTTTACTATTTTCAGTTGAGGAAATTGGTGATAGAGAAAATTGGTGAAATAATCTAAAACTTTAAAGTCCGGAAATACCAGAAGAGCTTTTCGGCCTTCTTTTTGCGCTTTCTCTATAAAAGACCGAAGGAAGCTTTCTCGCTCTTCCCGGGTGGCGATAGACCACCAACCAAACTCCTTTTCCGGATAGATGACCTCCTCTCCGGAGGGAGCTTCTTCTCCCCACTGTAAAATCCCCTTCCTTACCAATCTTTCCCATTTTTTCTTGTTCC
>JAKPIQ010000167.1 GCA_029549715.1 Candidatus Atribacteria bacterium
AATCTCTTTTTCAAATTTTACCATGGCCGCCATAGCCTCATCCAGGTTAGAAAATATACCCCGGGCTTTCCCCCCTAACATAGCGCTTCCCAGAGCTACTGCTTCTTCGGTAAAGAGGGGAAAGAGAGGTTTTTGCAAAATATCAGCTCGAATTTGAAGCCAGCGGGGAGAGCGAGCTCCTCCCCCTACTGCTCGCAAGTTATATAGAGGAATACCAAATTCCTCCCATAAATCCAGATTAATTTTCATCTCATAGGTAAGACTTTCTAAGATAGCCCTGACTATCTCCCCCTTGCTCGCTCCCAGAGTTAGGCCTAAAAGTGCCCCTCGAGAGTAACCATCGAGATAGGGAGTGCCGGAGCCCGCTAAGTGAGGCAGAAGAAAAAGGGAGGCAGGATGAGAAGGAATGGTATCAATCAAAACCTGATAGGGGTCTTTTCCTTCTCTTTTTGCTATCTCCTTTTCCTCACCACCAAAGGTATCTCGAAACCAGCGCAAAACCGAACCGCCTGAGGCGATGTAGGAGAGAGTAAGGTAGGAATTTTCTACCACGTGGGGATAGCAACAAAACCCATTTTCCATCATTCCTTGGGTAAGAAGAGGTTTTTCTCCCAGATTTAAAGCCACACAATCTGAAGTCCCCATCCCGTACATCGCTTCTCCTTCCCTTCTCACTCCACACCCCAGAACTCCGCAGGGCTGATCATGACCTCCGGTGGCGACCACAACCGGAGATGATAAGCCCAAATCTCGAGCTAAAGATGGACGCAGATGGCCTATCTCTTCTCCGGAGGGTAAAAGACGAGGAAGTCTATCTTTGTCTAAAGAGGCCAGACGTAAAATATCGTCTGACCACTCTTTTTGCACCACATCCAGCATCATGGTCCGGGCAGCTAAAGAATAATCGATAACCGGCTCTTCTCCGGTGAGGCGATGGAGAACAAAATCTTCCACACAACAAAATTTATCCACTTTCTCAAAAATATCCGGTCTTTGGTCTTTGAGCCAGAGAATTTTATTCACGGTATACATCCCGTGAAGGGGCATACCGGTAATTTGAAAAATCTGGAAAGGGTTCAGGTGCTCCTTCCAGAAATCTACGTATCCCTCCGCCCGGGTGTCAAAGTTGGCTATCGCTCCATAAAGAACCTGACCGTCTTTCCCTAAGGGGATGAGAGTTTCACCGTGAGAGCTTACCGCTATTGCATCTATCGCATCTCCAGTCTGCCCTGCTACTTTCGCTAAAGAATTTACCACTGCCTCCCAAATTTTTTCCGGGTCCAATTCTAACCATCCCGGACGAGGAGTTAAGAAAGGATACTCTTCGTAACCAGAAGCGAGAATCCCTCCCCCTTCTGCAAAAGCCACTACTTTACACCCACTGGTCCCCACATCTATCCCTACCAGAGCCAACTTCCCTCCCTCCTTCCCTGAAATAAGAAGAATGAAAAACCAACCACAAAAAGAGAACCAAAACCCAAACTACCCAGAAAATGTAGGAAAGTCCCCACCTCTCTCCTATCACTCCTCCTAACCAGGGAAAAAACATCGCTCCCAGGCCTCCAAAAGCTACCACAAAACCGATAGCCTCTTCCTGCTCTTCCCCCATTTTTTGCGCCACCCAGGCCACTATTAAAGGCCAGATAGCAGAATAGCCAAACCCCACTCCTCCCAGGGCTAAAATAGCCCAGTGTACCTCGTGAGTAAAGTTGAGAAAAAAGAGAAAGATTAAGCTCAGGAAAGAAGAAAAACGCAAAATAACAGGATAGGAGAGGGAGCGGGAGAGCAAAGCAAAAACAAATCTTCCTATAGTTAAGGCGCCCCAGAAAACTGCTAAAGCCAACCCTCCCCAGGATAAGCTACCTCCCAGGCCCTTAACTAAATAGGTAGTTATCCAGGAAGAACAACCAATTTCTGCTCCTACATAAAGAAACATAGCTAAAAAACTCGCTATTATAAAGCCATTACCTTCTCCCCTCCTGAGCGGAGGATTCCCCTCTCTTTCCATCCCCTTTTCCTCCCCAAGTTTTTCCCCGCTCAGAAGGGCAAAAATCACGAGAGAAGCTATTCCCGGAAAAAGATAAAATAATCTCCAGGAAAAACCCCTTTCTAATAAAAATCCGGCCAGAAATGGAGCAGTGGCTGCCCCCAGACCAAAAGAAATCTGAGATAAATTGAGAGCATAACCTTCTTCTCCCGGGAATATTTGAGAAAGAAGAGAAGTAAAAGGAGCTTCGCAAAAACCCCCTCCCACTCCTAAAAGAAATAAGCCCCATTCTATCAAGGAAAAGGAAGGAGAAGCACTAACGGAGAAAAATCCTCCGGCTAAAAAAGCTTGCCCTAAAAGCAGAACCACTTTTTTACCCCACCGTCGAGAAAGCAAGCCACTACAAAAAGTAACTATGGTGTAGGGAAGATAATAAAAGGCAAAGAGCCGGCCAGCCCGGCCGGCCGATACCGAAAACTGGTCCATCCACTGAGGGATCACCGCTCCGGTTACGATCATAGAAACAGCCAGAAAGTAAAAAACCAGGACAATGATTAAATATAATCGAGTTTTACTTTCCATAGAAACGAGCCAGAGCTTCTCTCCAGTAATCTACGCTCTTTTTCATGCCATCTAAAGCACTCTCATCGCTTAAGGCATGGGCAGAGAAGAAAAATTCAAATACTAAAATTACTTCTTCAGCACCTGAAGCTTCGATGGCTTCCAGAACTCGCTCGGGAATGATTACTCCTTGAGCATTATTTTCTTCGGTAAAAGTCCAGTACCGGCTCCCCTTTCGGTCGGTCTGCTGCATGTGAATAGAAGGAGAAAGGTGGGCCAGCTCTTGCAGCCAGGAATAATAATCCAGATCTCGAGGGTCTGAGGAGCGATAATAGCCATGCCCCACATCCAAGCATAAAAGCACCGGAATGTGGGATTTTTCATTCACTCGCTCCCATAATTCTTTAGTCTCATCAATAGTAGAAGGCATCTCCCGAGGAAGAGACATAGGTTCCCACAAAAGATAACTTTGTCCCGCTTCTCGAGCAACAAAGGTCAAATAAGCAATTTCTTCTATAAGCACCTCAGTTAGATATGCTTTCCTCTCCGGATCAGCTACGTCTTTGTTGCTCAAACTCCCCATATAAATACCTGAGCCCTCCGCTCCTAAAAGAGAAGATGCTCGCACCATTTTTTCATACCACCGCAGATACGCACGACGCATCCCCGGGTCAGGGTCTAAAAGTAAATTGAACTTGTGAGCCACTTCTCCGGTAACCGCCGTATCTATTTTCACCTCCCTCTCTTCAGCTAATCGGCGAATAAAAGCGCACTTTTCTTTTACTATCTCCTCATCAATTATTACCGGATCTAAAAGGTCAAAGGAAAACTGGACATGCTGCAAACCCAGCTCTTCTTTAACTATCCGGAGCCATTCTTCCGGCTCCGGATAACGGCCTATGGCAAAACAATTGTTAATTCCCAGCTCTACTTTAGCCATACCTTATCTCCTCAGCAAGTTTCTCACTGCCTCAGCTATAGTTTCTGGTCGAGGAATAGAGTTATCCTCTAAGTATCTGCTGCAGGGAACTGGGGCATCAGCTGCTCCTAAGCGGACTATAGGGGCATCTAAGTAGTCGAAAACTTCTTCCTGAATTTTCATTCCTATTTCTGCCCCTGCTCCTCCAGTTTTGCATCCCTCGTGAACTATAACTACCCGGTTGGTTTTCCGAACTGATTCAGTGATGGTGTCTATATCCAGAGGCAAAAGGGTACGAGGGTCTATCACTTCTGCTTCAATCCCTTCCTGAGAGAGCATTTCTGCGGCCTGAAGAGCAAAAAGGAGCATCCGAGAATAGGCAATGATAGTTACATCTTTTCCTTCTCTTTTCACATCTGCCACCCCTAAAGGAATTATATACTCCTCAGGAGGGACAGGACCTTGACTGTTATAAATCATTTTGTGTTCAATGAAAAGCACCGGATTATCTTCCCGAATGGCAGATTTAAGCAGCCCTTTGGCATCAAAAGGAGTGGCAGGCATCACCACTTTGAGCCCCGGAGTATGTAAAAACCAGGCCTCCAGACTTTGAGCATGATGAGCGCCTGAGGAGCGACCACATCCGCCTTCGGTGCGGATAACCATAGGAACCCGAGCTTTACCTCCAAACATATACCGGATTTTGGCTCCTTGATTCACTAATTGGTCCATACATAAACCGACAAAATCAATATACATGATTTCTCCTACCGGTCGCAATCCAGTGATGGAAGACCCCACACAGCAACCCACAATGGCTGCCTCTGATATGGGAGTATTACGGACTCTTTCTCCTCCAAATTCTTGCCATAGCCCTCGAGTTACTCCGTAAGCTCCCCCATAAAGAGCAATGTCTTCTCCCATCAATACCACGTTTTCATCTCGCTTTAACTCTTCTCGCAACGCCTCATTGAGCGCTTCTCGATAGGTTATGGTTCTCATTTCTCCGTCCCACTCATCTATCCCGTTAACTACTTTAGTTCCTTTCTTTCTCTCTAATTCGGCAAAATCTTCTTCTACATATACGTCTTTGGTGATTTCCTCCAGTGGGGGATAGGGACTTTTTTCGGCAAAGTCCACCGCCTCTTCTATCTCTTTTTCCACCTCTTCATCGATCTTTTTTATCTCCTCTTCCGTTACCCCATTTCCCAGAAGCCACTGTTTATATCGGGCGATGGGGTCTCTCTCTTTCCATTGACTTTCTTCTTCTTTAGTTCGGTAAGCCCGGGGGTCGCTTTTGGAGTGCCCTAAATAGCGATAGGTCTTGCATTCAATTAAAGTAGGACCATCCCC
>JAKPIQ010000156.1 GCA_029549715.1 Candidatus Atribacteria bacterium
CGACAATACCGCTCCTACTTTGTTGATAGGTTGAAACTTAACGGTAACCACTCTCTCTTCCTCGCTGGGAGTCAAGTGGGTGGGCTCGCCGGTAACTATAAATTTCGCCCGGGGAAACATAGGATTATCTGAAAACCACTGACATCCTGAAAGAACAGTCAGCAGAAGAAGGATAAAAATAACTTCCACCAGAAGCCTTTTCTTTCTCAAGTTATCCCCTCCTTAATATTCAATGATATGAGGAGTGATAAAAATTATGAGCTCTGTCTCCTCGTGAGTTTTGTTACGCAAAACAAATAACTCCCCGATGACAGGAATTTCCCCCAGGATGGGAATGCGGGTAATATTTTCGATATCTTCGCTCCTTATCAATCCTCCAATTACCAGGGTTTCTCCACTTTTCAAGCGAGCAGTAGTTTCTGCCGAGCGAGTTTTAACCTGAGGGTCGGTATAACGTTGTCCGGCAAGATAATATTCTCTCTCAGTAAAGGAACTCACCTCCGGTTTAACCTCAACCAATATCATCTGGTCTTCGGTTAAAAGCGGAGTAACATCCAGCTTTACTCCCACCTCCAGAAACTCCACTCCTCCAGGAATCACGCGCCCTTCTTCATCTACACCCTGGATATTGCGATAAGGAACCCGGTCACCCACGGTGATAGTGGCTTTTTCTCCACTCAGGGTCAAAATCCGAGGATTACCCACGAGATGCGCTTTGTTCTCTTTGGTCAGAGCGTTCAGAGTCACCTCCACTAAGTCTTGCCGCTCCATAGCTCCTCCTAAAGATAGCTCTCCAAAGGTAATCGTACCTGTTACTCCTCCCACTTCCCAGGTAAATCCTAAATCCTTCACTTTTTGCCGGTCAATTTCCACCATCTTTACATCTATCATAATCTGCGGCCGCTTACGGTCTAAGTTACGAAGAAGTTGTGAGGCGGCTTCTATTTCTTCCGGGGTTCCCTTCACCACTATTGCTTTTTGTCCTACATCAAAACCCACTCTATCCTCTTCAGGAATAACGATTTTAAGAAGATTTTTTATCTTCTCCAGATCTCCCTCTTCCCGATAAAGATTATTAGAGAGATAAAAAGTCCTGGTTTCCAGAGGATGATCGATCTCCTTTAGCATTTCTTGTACCTGGTTTAGCTCTTCTTGCCTCCCTTTTACTATAACCGCCCGGGAGGATTGATCAGCCACTATCCGGCTTCCCTCTGGTATCAAAAGACTCAGGGTTTCTTTGGCTTTTTCCGGATCGATATACTTGAGCTCAAAGCGACGAGTCTCCAGAAGACCAAAATTTTCCTCTAATATATTACGCTTGGCTACCACAATGTTGTTACCCAGCTTTATCTGACCCAATCCTCTCATGGTCATAATGTAGCCCAGAGCCTGGTCAAAAGTGAGGTTTTCAAAAGAAACACTTATTGTCCCCGTAACTGAGTCATCCACCACCATATTCACGCCAGCTGCCTGGGCCAGAGCAAGAAGGACATCTCTCACTTCGGCATCTCGAAAATCAAAGGAAAACAGCTTCTCTTCTCCTCTCCCGGGAGGTAAGTGAAAAATCATGCTCACCAGACGACCACCAGCTTCATCATATATTTCATAGTCTACTTTCTCCCGGAGCTCCACCCACAGACGAAGTATATTATCTTTTTCTACAAACATAATATTGCGCAGAGGTCCAATCCCCATAGGCCGCTGATCATAACCGAGGCCATTCGTTGCTCCTTCAACATCCACCACGATATGGTAAGGATCAGGAGAAGATTCCATCCAACTTGCTCCTTCGCTAAACTTAAAAGTGAGCTTGATAGTCTCTCCATTCGCCCTCCAGAATAAATCCCGGAGTTCCAGAGCTAAAACACTCCCTGAGAAAAAAACCAGAAAAAACAAAACTACAATCCCCACCTGGATTATTTTTCGAAAGTTAATGTAATTTCCCTCCCCTCATAGTTTAATACTACTTCCTTACCCTCTACTTTAACTAATTTTATGTTGGATGACAAGTTTTTTTCATTGGTCAAAATCTGAATTTTCCCTCCTACTTCTACTATCACTGCCTGCCGGGAATCAGACACCACCACTCCCTGCAGATGAACGGGTGGAAGATACTCCTCTTCTACTTCTTCTTCTTGAGGTGAAACAAATTCTTGAGGAGGGACATAAACCACCTCTTCCCCGTATTCTTCGGGCAAAACTGCTACCATCCCTTCTTCTATCTCTTCAGCAATTGGAATCGCCGGGTGGAACAGATCCCGAAAGCTCATTAAATCACCCTCCGGGTAGCTAACAAGAAACAGCCCTTGCTCTTCGATTTCTTCCAAACCTGGAGAAGAAGTCGAAGAAGGAGAAACAGGCAAGGCCAGGGAGCTACTTTCTTCTTGAAAGCTCAACACCTTCCCAAAATTGAAACTTAAAAAGGCAAGAAAGACCAGACTTGCTACCAGAAGTAGCGTCCAGTAAAAATCTTGACTCCTCATTCTACCTCCCCTCGTGAAAAAACATAAGTAGAAAGCCCTACCGCAATAGATAGGTTGCCGTTTTTATCTTCTTCCAAGTCAAAATTCTTTACCTGAATCAAACGAGGAGACTGGCGGAGGTAGTTTAGAAAAAAGAGAAATCCGTAATAATCGCTTAAAAGAGAACCCTTAAAGGGTACTTCCTGATAACCAGAGTCTGATTGGTGAGAATCTTCTTTTTTTGCCAGAGGTTGAGGTACTAAGGACCGGACTTCCACCCCGGAGCGCAGGGCAGAATCT
>JAKPIQ010000191.1 GCA_029549715.1 Candidatus Atribacteria bacterium
ATTTAGTCAGGTTCGGAGGTAAAGAAAATGATTGAAGAAGCTATCCAGGAAATTAGAGAGCTGGAGAACCTGAAAGAAAGAGAAATAAACAACGCTGAGCGAGAAGCGGCTAAAATTATCGCCGGAGTAGAAGACCAGATAGCGGAAATGAGAAAGAAAGTTATGCAAGAGGTGGAAGAGAAAGCTCAAGCCTTGAGAAGGGAGATGCTTGAGAAGGGAGAAAAAGAAGCGAAAAGGATAGAAGAAGAGTTTCGCCGCCAAGCTAAAGAGCTGGAGGATACTGCTTCCTCCCGGATGAAAAGCATCGTTTCTCAACTCTTAGAAGAGGTGTGGGAAGAACATGGCGATTAGTGAAATGGAAAAGGTGGGTATTATTGCCCACCGTTCCCTGCGAGAAAAAATTTTTGATCAGTTACAAGATCTGGGAGTTATGGAAATAACAGAAGATGAAAAAGATTTGTTTGAGGATTTTCCTTCTTCTCCAGAATTAGAAGAGGTAGAACGTCGATTAGGGGAATTGAGTTATTGTTTAAACTTTATCGATAGGTATCGTCCTGAAAAGCCAGGAATTCTTCAATCCTTCTTTCCCTCTCCCATTCATATGAGTAAAGAAGATTTTTTGAATTTTGGTTTTAATTATATTCCGATTTATAATACTTTCCTTAGCTGGGAAGAAAAACTTAAAGACATCCGTAGCAGCTTAAATAGGTTAAATTCTAACCTGGAGTTTATGAAAAGAATTCAATCGGTGGAGGTCCCGCTGGAGAACTTGCGAGGTACTCTCTATACTCGCAGCTTTCTTCTGGAGTTTCCTTCTAAAAAGAGAGAAGCATTAGAAGAAAAATTGAGGGAGAGAAATTTAGCCTGGTTGAGAGAAGAATTTCCTGGGACAGGAGGAAATATTTTATGGTGGGTGATAATACATAAAAGCGAAGAGGAAGCTATGGAAGAGATTTTGGCTGAACTTTCTATTTCTCTTATGAGTCTTCCCCAACCTTTTGAGGGCACTCCTCAAGAGATAATAGAAGATTTAGAGCACCGGATTGGTGAGCTTCATAAGGAGCAATCAGAAATTATAGAGGAGGCAGCTCTGCAAACTAAGTTTGAGAGAGAGCTTAAGATAGCTTATGATTACTATCTTAGCTTGTGGGAACGGCACCAGAGCGAAGCAAAGCTTTTGAGAACTAAGGAAACTTGCTATATTAGCGGGTGGACAAAAAAAGAAGACCTGCCTCGTTTAGAAGAAAGTCTTTCTCAAGTGGGTAGGGAGTGGTTTCTCTACCACCGGGAACCGAAAGAAGGAGAAGATGTGCCCATCAATCTGGAGAATAATTCCTGGGTGAACAATTTTTCGGTTTTAACTCATCTCTACGGGCTTCCTAACTATACTGAAGTTGACCCCACTCCTTCCATGGCCGTGTTTTTTTTCTTTTTCTTTGGCATGTGTTTGGGAGATGTAATATATGGTTTAGTGTTGGCTCTTTTTGGATTTATTACTGCTGCTTATCTGGATATCTCTGATTCTACTAAGCTTTTTCTTCGTATGCTAGCCTGGGGAGGAGTTGGCGCTATTTTGGCGGGAATCTTTACCGGTTCCTGGCTGGGAGATCTTTTTGATTATCTTCCTCCATCCCTGTCTTTTTTAACTAATTTGAAGAACAGCTTAGCAGTTGTCGATCCTTTAAATGATCCTCTTACCATGCTCATCTTTTCTTTGGGAGTAGGTATAGTGCAGATTTTAGTGGGTATAATGCTTGCTGTCGTGAAAGAGTGGAAGAGAGGTAATTATGCTGTAGCTATTATGGATCACTTGAGCTGGTTTGTATTTTTGATTTCTATAGTAATGTATATAGTAGGTATCACCGCTTCTCCTCTTTTAGCTTCAGTGGCTTTGCCCCTTATAATAGGGAGTGTTATTTTTTTAGTAGCTACTCAAGGCAGACATCAAAAAAATATTATTATGAAGTTCCTATCTGGTCTTTTGAGCCTTTACGATTTGGTATCTTATCTGGGGGATACCCTTTCTTACTCTCGTCTTTTTGCATTAGGTCTTTCCAGTGGTATCATTGCCATGTTAGCTCGTACTCTGGCTTCTCTTTTTAGTGGTTCTCCTTATATTGGATGGCTAATCGCTTTACTGGTGGCTTTAGCTTTTCACCTTTTCAATTTATTGATGAGCGGATTAGGTGCTTTTGTCCACTCTGCTCGTTTGCAGTACGTAGAGTTTTTTACTAAATTTTATGAAAATGGAGGTAGGGATTTTAAGCCTTTTGGGCACAGGACCAAGTACATAAAAATAAGTTGAAGGAGGTTTTGTAGCTTATGGCTGACGGATTGGTATTTGCGCTGTTAGGTTCTTCTTTATCTATAATGCTGGCGGGAATCGGTTCAGCGTTAGGAGTAAGTATCGCCGGACAAGTAGGAGCAGGAGTGTTGACTGAAGATCCCAATAAGTTTGGTCAGGTTCTGCTTTTGCAAGCATTACCGGGAACGCAAGGTATCTATGGATTGCTCGCTGGATTTTGGGTGTTGATGAAGCTGGGTCTTTTGGGTGGAACTCCGGTAGAAATAAGTGTAGTCCAGGGTTTACAGATTATGCTCGCCTGTCTTCCCATAGCCATTGTAGGCCTTGTTTCAGGCATTTATCAGGGAAAAACTTCAGCTGCCTCTATCGGGATGATTGCTCGCCGACCAGAAGAAACAGGAAGGGCTATCATTCTTCCTGCCATGGTAGAAACTTATGCCGTTTTGGCTTTGCTTGCTACTATTCTTCTTTTGAATTCTATTCAAGTTTAACAGGGGTCGGGTATGCCTTTAGAAGATATTTTGCGGAAAATTGAGGAAGAAGCAGAGCTCAAAAAGAAGAGAATTTTAGAAGAAGCCCGGACTAAAGCCAGCGCTCAGTTAGAAAGAGCTCAGAAGGAATTAAAAGAAGAGGCTGATCTATTATTAGCAGAGCGCAGAAAAGAGATAGAGCTTGAAGTCCAGCGCAGGCTTGCCCAGGCAAGATTAGCAGGGAAAAATGAGGTAGGTAAAGTTAAACATCAGGCCTGGGAGCAACTGCAGGAGAGTTTAGTGGCAGCTTTTGTGGAAAAGGTAGAAACAGAAGGTAGGGAATGGTGTAAAGAGTTCCTTACCCAGTATGTGGTTAGCGGAGATGAAGAAGTATGTATGGCCCCTCGGGAAGCAGAAATCTGGGGCAGTGGTTTTGTGAAGGAGATAAATGAAGAGAAAAATTTATCTTTACGCTTTGGGGGAATAGCAGAGGACATAGAGCGAGGCTTTCTCTTGAGGCGAGGAGGTATGATGGTAGATTTGAGCTTTGTTTCTATAGTGGAAGAGTACATCAGAAAGAACGAAGGGAAAATTTCTGCCTTACTTTTTGAGGAGTAGCTAATGAATGTAGACCTGGAAAAACCCAAAAGCAGTGAAGATACCAGTTATGCCTACTTAGTAGGGAGAGTTAGAGCCTTAGAGCGAGGTCTCTTGACTCAGAGAACCCTGGAGAACTTGCTTCGTTCAGAAAACTTAGACCAGGCTCTACGGGGAGTAGCAGAAATTCCTTACTGGGGCGAGGTTTTTCAGAATGTTTCTCCTCGTATTTATGATATTGATAAAACTTTGATGACTCACTATTGGCAAACCGTACAAGAGATAGCTAGTTATCCTCCGGGAGACAAAATTGCCCATTTTTTTAACTTATCGTTTGATTTTAACCAGATAAAATTGGTCTTAAAGTATTGGTTGGCGGGGAAAACTCCGGAGGAGACTTATCCCACTACCTTAGATTTAGGAAAAGTTGAGAAGTTTTTAGGAGGAGAGGCCCGAGAATATCTTCCCGCTTTTTGGAGCGAGGCTATAACAGATAGCTTGGAAGCCTATGAGAACTATCGACTCATTCAGGTGGTGGAACTAGTTCTGGACCGGTATTATTTAGAGCAGGTTTATATCTTAGCTAAAAACACAGAAAGTAAAGCTCTCAAGAACTGGTTTTTAGTTTTTATAACTTTTGCCTATTTTCGAGCGATTTTCCGGGCTCGCTATCAAGGAAGAAAGGCGGAAATAGTTCACCTCCTTTACTTTTCTCAATCGCTTTTTCCCGAAGAAAAATTTATAGAGATGCTGAGTGCCCCTGCAGAGAAAGTGGCGGAAGAAGTTGATAACTTTGGTTTCGATTTTCTTCTTCCCGAAAAAGGAATTTTCCGGGATGACCCTTCTTATTTAGCGGAAA
>JAKPIQ010000192.1 GCA_029549715.1 Candidatus Atribacteria bacterium
GAAAAAGAAAAAATGAAAGCAATGGTTGCCACACTTATAAATACCGGAATCAATACCTGCTTTTTCAACCGTTGAGGGTCATAGCGGGGAGCAGGAAGAGAAGAATTGGTTTTTGCCACGTTACCCATCACCATATCCTACCAATTACAATAGAAAGCGCCCCCAGAAAGCCCAGAGCTAAAAAGGAGCCCAGGCGCACAACCGATAGCGCCTCTCCAATCCGCTCCGGAGCAAGGTCTACAATGAAGTCTCCCAGGAAAGCACTTTCTTCTCTTTTCCCTCCATAATAATTTACTCCTCCCAATCTCACTCCCAAAGCACCAGCCATAGCACTCTCTGGCCATCCGGAGTTGGGGCTCTGGTGTTTGCGAGCATCTCGAAAAGCTACCAACAGAGCATTCTCCCCCCGGTGACCCAGGAGAAAAGCGGCAAAAGAGATAAAAAGAACACTTAAGCGAGCAGGAATGAAATTTAACAGGTCATCCCATCGAGCAGAGGCAAATCCAAAGCAAAAATAACGGGAATTTTTGTAACCCAGCATAGAATCCAGAGTGTTGGTCACTTTATAAATTAACCCTCCCAGGGCCCCCAGCAAAGATATATAAAACAGAGGAGCTACCACTCCATCGTTAAAGCTTTCCGCTAAAGACTCCACACATCCCCTCACCACTTCTTGTTCAGAAAGATAATTAGTATCCCTTCCCACTAAGTGTTTTAAATTCTTTCGCGCTCGAGGCATGTCTCCTTCCTCCAAAGCTTCTTTCACTTCTTCTCCCCGGCGCAAGAGGGTGCGCAAAGACAAAAAATTAAAAATGAAGTATACCTCTACCACTGACAAAAGAAGGGGAGAATAAGAATAGAGAAAACGGCGGAGAAAAAAGAAGCCTGTTCTCAGCCCCCCCACCATCACCACCACTATCACAAAACCCATAACCAGTTCTCGCCGATAGTGGCGCTCTCGGGGAAAAATAAGTTTTTCTAAACTTTCAATTAATTTGCCGATTAGCACTACCGGATGCCATCTTCCTCCCGGATCTCCTAACCAAAAATCCAAAAGAAAGCCGGCAAGTAGATTTAAAGTATTCACCCCCCAGGCTCCACCTCGGTATTTAATATAGCTGTCACCTGGCAAAAAGAGTAGTTGCCCCTGATTTTAACCAGAACCCCGGGGTCAAAAAGAAAACAAGAGGTAGCAGCTAAATCCACTTGTAGAAGATAAGCAAATATAGAGCGAATTACTCCCCCATGAGTAACCACCAGCACTCTTTCTTCCGGTCCTCGAACCAGCTCTTCCCAGAAAGGAACCACTCGCTCCAAAACTGCCTGAAAACTTTCCCCCCCTGGAGGAGTGAAGCGAAAAGGGGCTTCCCTCCATCTTTTAACTTCTTCAGGAGATTCTTTTTCCAGCTCTTCCCAGCGCTTTCCCTCCCAGCTTCCAAAATGGCGCTCCTTGATCTCTTCTCTCACTTCCCAGCTCCCAGAAGGAGCGATCAGTTGAGCAGTTTCTTGAGTGCGAACCAGGGGACTTACCAAAATTCGCTCCAGTTCTACCTCTTTTAAAATTTCCTTCACTTTATTAATTCTTTTCCTCCCCCGCTCAGAGAGAGGAACATCGGTCCAGCCAGCAAAGTAACCTTTTTCTGTGGCATCAGTATCGCCATGACGAAGTAAATAAATGTCTTTCACAGCTCCATCACTCTCACTCCTCCAGAAATTATTGCATTGACTTCTATTTTCACTTCTTCTTTTTTTAGGGCTTCTCTCGCCCGGGAAAGCATCTCTTCAGGAGAATATACTCTTCGGTCAAATAAGATTCCGAAAACCTTCCCGGTATGAGCTCGGTTTACCCCCACAGCACCTATCTCCCGGGAAATAGAAACCACTCTCTCCCACAGTTCTTCTTTTTCCACTTCCTGTATAATTTCGCCACTCAAGGTAGCTCCTCGCCCCACTAAAGAAAGGTCTCTCTCTTCTAGCCCTCGCTCTACAAGCTGAAAAGCTTCCTTCACTTCCCGACGGTGTCTTGTCCAGTTTTCCCGCAATTTTTCTCTATCTACTGCTAAAGTGTCCCTCTCCCCTGGTAACTCCACTACCACCACTCCCAAATGACGAGGAAAAGGTAAAGATAATCTAACTTGTCCCTGTAAATGGTCAAAAATAGAGAGCTCCGAGAAAAAAACACCATCAGTGGGCTCCACCTGTAGCGCTATCCGAGCGATTTCTTCTTCTCGGAGGGGCTTCCCCAAGAGTCGCGCAAGAGCCCCTAAGAGGGCAGCAATATCGGCAGTGCTCGAGGCCAGGCCCTTACCCGCCGGAATTTCTCGGAGGCGGCGAAAAGCAATTTGCTCTCTTAAATGCTCCATCTTCCACTCCCTCAGAGCGATTTGTAGTGCTTTTTCACTCTTCCACAGAGTGTTTTTTTCCGTGTTTTTCTCTTTCTCTCCGACTTCTTTCCAGATTACTTCCATCTCGCTGTAGCGGTCGATGGGTAAAGATACAAGCACCTCTCTCTCCTCCCACAGCCCCTGCACCAGCTCTCCTATGCTCCCCGGACAAATAGCTCTTTTTCTCAAAACCGGCCTCCTATCAAAATCAGAATTTCTGCTAACTCGATTCCCAGACCTATAATATCCCCATTCAGCCCCCCGAAAATTACATTCAATTCCCTCCCCAGAAGATAAATAATAGCAAAGACCGGAGCAATTTTCAAAAGGGTCTCCACTCCTCCCAACCTTAGGCCAATCATCCCCACCAGAACGAGCCACAAGAAAAAATAAAAGGAGGGAACCTGTCCCACAAATTCTTCCCCCAGCCCCTTTCTCTGGCGGGGAAAAGGATGAAAAAAAGCTCCCCACTGGAGAGCTGCCGCTCTTCCCGCTATAGGAGCAAGAAACAAAAAAAGAAGGGGGTCTTTTTCTATTCCTCCCAAAAGAAAAATTTTGGCTCCCACCAGGAATAAAATCCCCACCACTCCAAAAGTGCCATGACGGGGGTCCTTGAGAATTTCTTGCTTCCGATCCTGCGGAGCACCAGAAAAAAGAGCATCAAAAGAATCAGCCAGCCCATCTAAGTGAAGACCCCGGGTGATGAAGATTCCCAGGAATGTTACCCCAAAAGCAGAAAGAAGGGAGTCCCCGCTTAAAAAATAGAGAAGATAAAAAAACAAAGCGCTCAGCGCTCCAATAATTGTACCCACCACCGGGAAGAAAAAACTGGCCCGAGAAAGGTCTCCTTCCCGGTATTCCCCACTATCTACTGGAAAAATGGTGAGAAAGCTCAGGGCTATCTTGAGGCGCCTTATTGCCTCCCCCCCCGCTTTTTTTATTTCAGCTGCCACGGTATCCCCGCTACCACTAAATATACTTCATCCACTCGATGAGCTATCCACTGATTAACCCTTCCCTGTAAGTCCCGGAACTCTCTTCCGGCAGGGTATTCAGGCACCACCCCCATTCCCACCTCATTGCTCACCAAAAGCAGCAAAAAGTGCTCTCTCTCCCGCTTCTCCAGAATAGAAGTTAACTCCTGACACGAACGCTGGAAAGTTCTCTCTGCATTTTCCTCTTTCCAAAAAATATTATTCACTAAAAAAGTTACGCAATCCAGCACCACTCCCTGCCCGCTCCAGTCCCTCTCTAAAGCCTCCCTAAAACGAAAAGGAACTTCTTCCACTTTCCAGGCCGTGGAGCGTTCTTTCTGATGGCGGAGAATTCGCTCCTCCATCTCTGGATCAGTAGCTACTCCAGTAGCTAAATACAAAGGGGGAAGGCCGCTTTCTTCCACCCACTCGAGGGCCAGGCGGCTTTTTCCGCTCCGCGCTCCTCCTAAAAATAGCACACTCTTATCCCAGTTCTCTTGCATAATCTCTCACCGCCTCTATTAATTGCTGGTTTTCTTCACGAGTTCGCACTGCTATACGGAAGTAGCTATCATCTAAGCCAAAAAAATCAGCCAGGCTTCTCACTAACATTCCTCGCTCTTCTAAAAAGGAAGAAAAGAACTCTTTACCTTTTCGCATACGCAGAGTATAGAAATTAACTTCTGAGGGGAAAAGCTCTATAAGTTCTCCTGGCAACTTTTCTTCCAGAAACTGCTTTTCTCTCTCAAGATTCTCCCGGGTAGTAGCTCGAAAAGAGGCCAGGTCCCCCTGAGCAATAATTTCCAACACCCGGGCCAAAAGAGAGTTGATACTCCAGGGCTCTAAGTGTTCTATAAGGGGAGAAAGAGAGAGAGGCTGAGCAACGATGAATCCTCCCCGCAAACCGGGGAGAGTAAAATATTTGGTAAGAGAGCGAATGATATAAAGACGAGGGTTCTCTCCGCAGCGGGAAACCCAGGAGGTCTTTTCCTCTACAAACTCCTGAAAGGCTTCATCCACAATGAGTATCGTTCCTTTTTTTAAGCTCGTCTCCCAGAGGTGATCTAAAAGAAAAGAAGGAGGGCTCGCTCCCCAGGGGTTGGTGGGGTTTCCCCACACCACAATGTCTGCAGGGGGAAGAGAGTTAAGGGGAGCAGGAAAAAATATCCTTTCTATTTTTTTCCCGGCACGGGAAAAACTTTGAGCATATTCTGAAAAGCAGGGCTCTAAGATGAGAACTGTTTCTCCGGGAAGCTGACGGGCTAAAAGATAAATTCCCGCCGTTGCGCCGTTCGTAGGCAGAATAAAGGAAGGAGAAAGGTTATAAATCTTGGCCAGCTCTTCTCTATAGAAGGAGCAGTCAAGAGGAGGGTAAACTGTAGCATAATAGAAAAGCTCTTCCCATCTCTCTTTTACCTCCCGGGGAGGACCCCAGGGGTTCAAGTTGGCAGAGAAATCTAAGTAGCTTCTGCCACTTTTTCTCTGCCACTCGATAACTCTTCCTCCATGCGCCATCATCAATCAACTCAGAGCAAAAGAAGCAAGACGATCTCCTTCCTCGAGGCGAATTAGCCTCGCTCCCCGGGC
>JAKPIQ010000163.1 GCA_029549715.1 Candidatus Atribacteria bacterium
AGATTCTACCCAGCTCGTGCCTTCGGTAAACTTAAAAGTGAGCTTGATAATCTCTCCATCTACCTTCCAGAATAAATCCCGGAGTTCTTGAGCTAAGACACCCCCCGAGAAAAAAGCCAGAAAAAGCAAAACTATAATCCCCGTCCGGGCTACTTTTCGAAAGTTAATGTAATTTCCCTCCCCTCATAGTTTAATACCACTTCCCTATCCTCTACTTTAATTAATTTTATATTCGATGATGAAGTTTTTTCATTGGTCAAAATCTGAATTTTACCCCCTACTTCCACTATCACTGCCTGCCGGGAATCAGACACCACTACTCCCTGCAAATGAACGGGTGGAAGAAACTTATCTTTTACTTCTTCTTGAGGTGAAACAAATTCTTGGGGAGGGGCATAAACCGCTTCCTCCCCATATCCCTCAGGTAAAACTACCACTACCTCTTCCTTTATTTCTTCAACAATTGGGATCATCGAGCGAAATAAATCCCGGAAGTCGACTAACTCTTCCTCAGAGTAAGTTGTAAGAAACAGTTCTTCTTCCTTGGCTTCTTCTAGATTTGAAGAAAGGGCAAATGAAGACGAAACAGGAGATAGCACCGGTAGACTGCTCCTTTGCTGAGAGTTTAATATTTTCCAAAAGCGAAAGTTTAAAAAAATAAGAAATCCGAGACTCACTGTTAGAGCTCCAACACCCAATAAAAATCTCGGTTTTTTCTTAATTTGTTTCCACCCGAGAAAATACATAAGTAGAAAGCTTCATAGCAATCAATAAGTTGCCGTTTTCGTCTTCTTCCAGATTAAAATTCTTTACCTGAATTAAGCGAGGAGACTGGCGAAGATAATTGAGAAAAAGTAGAAATCCGTAATAGTCACTTACAAGATCGCTTTCAAATGACACCTCGAGGTAGTCGGATTGAGGTTTATCAGAATTTTCTTGCACTTCAAGAGATTGAGGCTTCAGGGATTGAACTTCCACTCCAGAACGCAGAGCAGAATCTTCAATCACCAAAAGGAGGTTGGAAACTTCCTTTTCTTCTGGTAGCCGTTCCTCAAGAAGTGAAGCAGCCACGTGGAGCTCGGTCAACTTTTTCTCTAGCCCTTCTGAATTTCTCACCTTCCTCTCCAGAACAATCACCTGATCTTCCATGTTTCTTTTCTCCTCCTTTAATCTTTCCAGCCTCTCCCCCCCGGGAATTAGAACCAGATAAAAAAAGCCTATTAACACTCCTGCCCAGACCAGAAGAAAAATCGGCCAATTTTTTTCCAGACTCATGGAGTTTCAAGTTTCCCTGACAACTCAAAATGGTAAGCTCCCTCTTCTCCAAGAATCAAAGATTCAAAATCAACCTGAGAGAAAAGATCTCTATACTGGCCAAGGGAATAGATAAACTGAGACAAGCTAAAAATACTATAAACCTGCCCCTGGCAGTTAAAAGAAGAAGAGTCAAAACTGACTCTATCCCAATGGAGGTCTCGAGGCATACATCTTCCCAGGATGTATACAATTTTCAGCCAATCAGGTTCACCTTTAATCAAATGTTTCAAAGTATTCATTTTTTCTTCTTTCACATTTATCTGAGTCTGCACTTCTTCTATCCTTTTTTCTCTCTCCTGAAGATTTGCTAACTTTAACTCAAGAAATTCTATATCACCGCCCAAAGATGAAGTTTTGACATCGAGATTAATGTAAAAGAAATAGGAAAGAAAAGATAAAAGAATTAAAATCACTATAAAGAATAAACGCACCCAGTCAGGAGTTCTCTTTGTTATGTACTGATGCGGTAAAAGGTTAATCTTAACCGGATAAACTGACTTCAGCTCCATAGCGATGCTCCCAGAGCACCGAGATAAACTTCCGCCGGAAATTCTTCTTTTTTCACCACAAGAGGTGGAATGTTTCCTGCACTTACTGGTAAATTTTCATCTAAAATCCATCGGAGAAAAGAAATCCGTGCTCCTCCTCCGCTCCAAAAAATCCTCTGATCGGGGTCTGAACCAAACTCAGATTGTAAAAAAGAGAAAGATCTCCTGAGTTCAGTTATCAGATCTTTACTCACTTCAGAAAGTGCTTCTTCCATCTGGTAAGGGACATCTCCTTCTTCAGTGCTCCGGTTAAAAAGCTCCATTATTTCTGCCGGCAAAAGTTTAAATTTTCTTTCTAAATAGTCCCACGCTTTACCCAAACCCCAGTTAAAATATCGGGAAAAAACTAGTTTTCCAGTAGAAAAATACAAAATACCTCCTTTAGCAAAACCTAGATCCACCACCGAAAATGAGGAACCCATTAAATCGGGATACAAGCTCAAAAATCCCCGTAACAAACTCAATACCTGGGGCTCAAGTGCTTTTACCTCAAGACGAGCCTGGCTAAAAACGTCAAGATATTCTTCCACTATCAAAGAAGGAGAAGCAGCAAAGAGAATTTTTTGCTGCCCTTCTTTTTTTTCCAGAGTTTGCCAGCCGATTTGAAAGCTATCCTCTCCGGTGATTATGGAGCTTGCTTCCCACCGCAGAGTATTTTCTATCTCCTCATCGGGCATTTCAGGAAGAGATATATTCTGCACCACCATCTGGGTATGGTAGAAAGAAAGTGCCACTTCCCGGGGAAGACGATTTTTCTGCCAGAATTGCCGCAAATTGCCTACCAGAACACTTTTATCTCTGATTTCTCCCCCTGAAAGAGATTGAGGACTAAGAAGCATCTCTCCTAAAAAGACTGGCTCAAAGTTCTCTCCCTTTTTCTGAGTCAGACAAAACTTAACGGAGTAAGCACCTAAATCAATACCTAGCATAGCAGCCTCTTTAAAAAAACATTTGGGTGTTATTTTAGCATAAACTACCCGCTGATTAGAATCCTCCCCACATTAAATTCAAATACCAATCTATTATTGCCCCTCCCCAGAAAAAAGCAATTATTGCTCCTCCAGCCATAAAAGGAGCAAAAGGGATAGGATCGCGTCTCCCTTTTATCCCGAGAACTATTAGAATTATACCTATTATTGCTCCCCCCACAAAAGAGAGCAGAAAAGCAAGAAGTGCCCTCTGCCACCCCAGGAAAAACCCCAGAGCTCCGGCGAGCTTTACGTCTCCCCAGCCCATTCCCTCCGGGAAGGCAAGATGGATAAGGAAAAGGATAGAGAAATAAATAACCCCTCCCAGAAGAGCTGAAAAGATAGATTGACCATAAAATAAAGATATAATGCCCAGGACTACAATTAAAAAAATCAGCCCATCGGGGATTCTCTTCTCCCGTAAATCTACCCAGGAAATGAAAAGAAGAATGATTAAAAAAGGAACGAGCAACAACCAATTTCCTAACATAAACATTTACCCTCCCACAAAAAAAGAAAAAAATGAAGCTGCCACAACATAAGGGAGAAAAAACGTCTCTCTCATCAACTCCTGTTTTTATGCTTTTTATTTTTTCTCTTTTTTTTCGTTTGTATATCTTTTATACCTCTGATTTTCTTCTCCAGAGGATTATTGGAAATTTTGCCCCATAGTTCTATACCCCAGACATACCGTAGGATAATCTCGGGACTCCCTACCTTTCGCCCAAGAATAAGAAATTAAGTCATAAAAATTACTAGAAACTAATCTCCTGACCAATAGTAGTATTGACAATTAGCTCCTTAATGCTTCCTCCCGGTCCAACCGCATAAAAAAGGTATGTACCACTAATAGTAGCATAATTAGTAGGGTCATAGATAGTAAAACTAGCACCCTTACCTTCATAGATATACTTGTAATTCATATTTTTTGGATTTTTAGGAGAGCTACCAGGAAAATAATCCTTCAACGCGTCGTTTATACCTTTAGTAGTGCCAGTAGTTTCTGGCGGATATGTGTTTAAATTATTTTCTAACGCATAAAGCTCAAGAGCAGTAGCCAGATTGCGAAGATTAGCCTTAGTGGCGGCTATAGCTGCAACTTGCCTTGCCCTCATATAGTTAGGAATAGCTATTGCCATCAAAATCCCGATGATAGCCACTACTATAACTAGCTCGATTAAGGTGAAGCCTTTCTCTCCTTTGTTTATCTTCCGCATGTAGTAACTCATCCTTCCAATCTCCTCAAATGGAATCATTTAATTTTTCGAATTACAAACTAATATTATCATAAAGTCAATCCCTTGCCACAATCCACTTTTGTGGAAATTTTCATAAAAAAAGACAGGTTTTTAAAACAGCTTTCCCTCCATTTTGTCATCGCGATTCTCACATATTCCCCGATCTTATCAAAGCCGGCGTATAATTGACCCGGGAAAGTCGGAATAAAATTGACCCACCTCTTGAAGCAGAAAAACAGGACTTTCCCGAGTCATTGTGAAACGTTATCCCAAAGCTCAAAGAATACCGGAAAAGAAAGGGAGGAAAAAGAGATCTGTCATGCCTGAAATAAGTAGCAAGATATCTAAATGCTCTTAAGTGAATAATAGTAAGTTTATCCCTCAGGAGTGTTACTTTTTAGTCTTCTATCTTTTTTTCAAGAGGGTAATAGGGAGCTATCCCCTTATAGCTCTGTTCTCCATCGTCAGACTGTTCCTTTGAATTGAAAGGATGATTTTTGTATGCTATCATAGCTGACACTCCACAGAATAGAATTCCTATCTCATAAAAGAAAACTGAATAAAAGGGAAGAGTAATGCCTAAAAATGACAACGCAAACGTAAGAGTTCGCTGTTTTCAGAAAACTGGAAGGAATAATGCTTTCTCATAAATATATCACTCCCCAGCAATTAGAAGAAGCCTTAAAGGTTCAGAGAGAAACCAGAGAGGGACTAGGAGTAATCCTAGAGAAAATGGGCTTTATCGGCACTAAAGAAGTTTATCAGACTCTCGCAGAACAACTGGGAGCTCTCTTTATCGAGCTGGATACTTATCTCATCGACCCTCAGGCGGCCTTGCTTCTTCCTGAAAAGTTTTGCCGGGAACGACAGGTAATTCCGGTAGGCGAGGAAAATGGAGCTTTAATTTTAGTCATGGCCAACCCGACGGATGTGGTAACCATAGACCGTGCCCGGCTTATGACCGGGAGAGAAATAAAAGCAGCCATTGCCCCTTCCGAAGAAATCGAGCGGATTATTAACACCTATTTCGGTGCTAAAGAGTCAGTGAATGAAATCCTCCGGGAAGTAGAGGAAAAAGAAGGAGCATTTTTAGAAGAGACCAAAGAGGTAGAAATCGGTCAATTAAAAGCTCTGGGAGAAGAAGCCCCCATCATTCAGGCGGTGAATACCTTCATTCTTCAGGCTATTCGAGCAGGAGCAAGCGACATTCACTTAGA
>JAKPIQ010000164.1 GCA_029549715.1 Candidatus Atribacteria bacterium
CTTTTTCCTTTGGTTTTTGTCTTTATGCTTTCGTCTTTTCAGGGGGACTATAAAGGGGCGGAGACCCCTTTATAGCTGATTCACCCTAACCCTCTACCCGCAAGCTCTCTAAACCGTCCCTCTCACTCCGAGGGCTTCTCTTTTCGTCATACCTGAAATTTAGCGAGGCATCCATGTTTTTTAATACTGTGGACCCCTGATAGAAGCATTCAGGGGCAGGCTAAAAACGGCTTAAAGATTGCCGGGGTGACGAGGGGGTGGGAATCCATTGTCTTTGCCCTTAAACAATTTAGATTTCTGATAGAACCATTCAGGAATGACAGACAACGGGATGATAGAGGCCTTCAAGGTTGACGACCTCCTCTTTCGTCATGCCTGAAATCTTTTATCAGGCACCCATATGCTTTTAAATACTTATGGACCCCTGATAGAAACACTCAGGGGTGACGAAAAAGAAGGAGTTATAAGGGGGTATTCATCTCCTTATAGTTCTGAACCACTCAGGAATGACGGATAACGGAATGATAGAGGCACTCAGGGTGGCGAACTTGAGGGACGCCGCAGGGCTTCTTCCTCGTGATGACCACTTTGGAAGAGAGGAGCAAGCGAGGCTCGCAACGACCGCTCGGGGGATTGCTACACTAAGTAATATACAGCCTCGCTTTTATTCTTTGACCGGGGGAAACACTCCAGTGCTATATGGGGAAATAATTTTCCCCACTCGGGGATAGTGTCATTTTCCTAAAAGCTCCCCGTTGGGGAGAAGATTATCCGGGACTTTTTCTCCCTGATTTCTCAACTTCAAGCGGGCACATTCCTCTTGCTTCCACCCCTGACAATAATGGCGAATCCAGATATTTTTTAATCCTTCCTGTTTAAACCGAGCAAAAACGGGACAGCCATCTAAATATTGACAATCAGCCATATTCATTGCCTCCTTTCATAAAGCTGTAGAATCATGTTGGGAGTCTCTACTAATAGAGCCGACTCAGTCGGAAGCTCAAGCTATATAAGATTATATAGGATATAGGTAAAGCTTTTCAAGTAACGCTTTTTCGCTATCGATAAGCTCAATAATAAAAAGAGGGAAAAGGAGAGGAAGAGTTTAGAGGAATACCCGAGAGATGTTCCTTAAAAGAAGCACCTCAAGGAGAAAAGAAATGAGGCATTCTTTTAGATTGATACATGGATTCTATCGAATAACAAGAGGAAATTAAATAAATTTATCGTCAATCAGGTAAATGAGAGGTTTTTAAACTTAAAATTACTTATTAGGAGACGAGGAAATGCTTTGTGACAATAGCAAAAAAGCAGGTATTATAGTGTCTCACAAAGCTCCTAAATCGCTCAAGATTTGAAAAGCCAATTGCATTGGGTAAAAGATTCGGGGTCATCCCCACTGAGGGATACTTTTTATTCCTCCGTAGGCTTTTGTTCTTAAGTAATTTGAGGCATTCAGGGGTGACCCCCTTTTCGTCATGCCTGAAATTTAGCGAGGCATCAAATGCTTTTAAAACCGTGGACCCCTTGTAGAACCATTCAGGAATGACGCCTTTTCCGTCATGCCTGAGCGCTTTAATCAGGCATCCACATCATTCGTCATGCCTGAAATTTTTAATCAGGCATCCATGTTTTCAAATACTATGGACCCCTGATAGAAACACTCAGGGGTGACGCCTCTTTTTCGTCATGCCTGAAATTTTTTATCAGGCATCCAGAGGTTTTTGCTTTTTCTTTGGTTTTTAAATACTGTGGACCCCGGCTTAAAGATTGCCGGGGTGACGAACAAGGGGCAATAAATACATTCAGGGGCAGGCTAAAAACGGCTCGAAAGTCGCCGGGGTGACGAAGCAAAAGATGATAGAACCATTCAGGGGTGACGGGCAAGGGCGGTCATTGCGAGCCTTGTAGTTTCGTATGGCGTGGCAATCCCGTTTTTCTTTGCCGAGGACTTCCCCTCTGTCATTCCCGAAACTTTGCAGAATACTATAAATCATTCTTACTCGCGGCTGGGAAAAATAGGGAATGAAAGAATGGAGCAACCTACCTAAAAGTCCTCTTTTATTTTTATATCAGAGTTTGCTTTAATCATCTAGTTCTTTCTTATATATTTTATCCAGCCCTTTTTGATTTTTATCATCGAGCTTGATAAGAAATTTTTTGCTACAATTCATACTATTTATTAAGTTTCTTCAATTATTTTTTTGAAAAAAACCGAGTCTCATTTGCACAGATTTTTCCTAAACATATTTTAAATTTCTCTCAGTATAAAATTGATTTTTGTAGCTTTCGGG
>JAKPIQ010000185.1 GCA_029549715.1 Candidatus Atribacteria bacterium
GGGCGAGCGGGGGCCTGGTATCTGGAGAGAGTTCTAAGTGATGGAGATTTGGTGGGTGTGGCCTGGGGAAGGACATTAAAACAGGTGGCTTCGTCCATTAAATCAGTTTCGGTTAAAAATCTCAAGTTTGTTACCTTAGTAGGAGGGCTAACAGCCTCAGCTTCGCTCAATCCTTACACCATCGGAGAGCGATTAGCTTCTATTTTTGAGGGAGAATGTTATTATCTTTACGCTCCAGCAGTGGTGGAATCAGAAGAAATTCGTGATTTTTATCTGCGAGAGCGAATTAACCAGAAGACTCTCGATCTGGCTCGTCAGGCCAAGTGGTCTCTTTTGGGTATCGGAGCGGTGGACCCTCACTACTCTATTTATGCTTTAACTGGCTTTATTGACTATCATGAGTGGGAGCTCTTGCTTCAAAAAGGAGCAGTAGGAGATATGGTGGGTCAATTTTATAACCGGGAAGGAGAAATTATTGACACTCCTCTGCATCGAAGGACTGTAGCTATCCCCTTAGAAGATATTCGCCACATGCCCCATGTAATTGGTATTGCCGGAGGAGATAATAAAGTGGAAGCTATCTTGGGGGCTCTGCGGGGCGGTTTTATTGATATTCTTATTACTGACGAAGAAACCGCTTTAAAAATCATAGAAAGAGGGGGAAAAAATGAATGAGATAACCTGCATAGGGATATTAGTAGCCGATCTGGTAGGACGTCCAATTGATCGCTTCCCGGAAAAGGGAAAGTTAATGCTGGTTCCGGAGATGGAACTCCATGCCGGGGGATGTGCTCACAATACCGGAGTAGATTTAAAAAAGCTGGGAGAAGAGGTAAAGGTAGTGGGAAAGGTGGGAAGAGATGGCCTGGGAGAATTTATGATAAATTCTCTGCGGGTGCACGGGATTGATACCGGAGGAATCTCCGAAGACGATGAGCATCACACCTCAGCCACCATGGTAATAGTGGATGGCCAGGGGGAGAGGACTTTCCTCCATTATCCAGGGGCCAACCGGGGTTTGCGAGAAAAAGATATAGAAGATAGCTTTTTAAGTAGCTCACAAATAGTGCACATAGCGGGAAGCTTTCTCATGCCCGGATTTGACGGAGAAGAAACCGCCCGGGTCCTCGAGAGAGCAAAAAATCTGGGAGCTCTTACTTCCCTGGATACTGCCTGGGATGATACGGGAAAGTGGCTTTCTACTATTGAGCCCGCTCTTCCCTATATCGATATTTTTCTCTCCAATCGTGATGAGGCTCATCATATATCTGGGAAAACCAATCTTCCCGATATGGCCCGGTTTTTTATGGATTACGGGATAAAAGTGGTGGCCATCAAAATGGGGGAAGAGGGAAGTTTTATCATGACTGAGGAAGAAAAGATTTTAGTTCCTCCTTTTTCGGTAGTAGCAGTAGATGGAACAGGAGCGGGTGATGCTTTTTGTGCCGGATTTTTGGTGGGGTATTTACGAGGCTGGGACCTCTATGAAACTGGGCGCTTTGCCAATGCTTGCGGAGCTATGTGCGTTAGAAAAATGGGAGCTACCGAAGGAGTGGGAAGCTTAGAAGAGACCTTAGCTTTTATTGAACAAGCTGAAGGAAAAGGAAAGCACAGATGAAAAAGGGGATACAATTTGGAGCGGGCAACATCGGGCGAGGATTCATTGGCCACTTGCTCTGGGAATCAGGATGGGAGATTATTTTTGTAGAAGCCAGAGAAGAACTGGTGCGGTTATTAAATGAGCGGGGATGTTATCCTTTGCGTCTTCTCCATCGTGAGGGGAAAGAAGAAGATTTAATCATAGATAACCTGAGAGCCCTTTCTACTCAAGAAGAGGATAAAATAGCTAAAGAAATAGGAGAAGGAGATGTGGTATTTACTGCCGTAGGAGTGAAGAATCTTCCCGCCCTTGCTCCTCTTTTAGCGCAAGGGCTGGAGCTTCGCTTGCGGGGAGGGGCCGATTTTTTAAACATCTTTCTCTGCGAGAACTTAAAAGATGCTCCCCAGTTATTAAAGAAGGAGATAGAAAAATACCTCACTCCTTCCGGTAAAAATTTTTTAGAAGAAAAAGTGGGGTTAGTGGGAACAGTAGTGGCTCGAATGGTGCCGGTTATGGGAGAGCGCTACGGGGTAGAAGACCCTCTTTTTGTGGTGGCGG
>JAKPIQ010000216.1 GCA_029549715.1 Candidatus Atribacteria bacterium
TCTATAACAATATTCCCATCCTTAAAGGACCAGTTACTAATTTCTCTTCAGTTCTTAAAGAGTTAACTAAAGACTTTTCCTGGATGGGTTGTTCTATTTAAAAATGATACCATCTAATACTGAATGGAGAGAGTCTCAAAAACTAATAACAAAGGAAAGAATAAAAATACTCCTACAATGGGTTGACACTATCGTGCCCCTTTCTCGAGTAGCTAAAATTAGCTAAGTGGAGTAGAATAGATAGGGGATAAAAATGGGGAAAGCTTCTTTAGACTTAGATTACAAGATAGAAATCTTAGGAGACGGAGCTCGTTTTGATTTGTGCGGGTCGTGTGGAGGGGAAGAATCAAGAAAGCGTGATCCTCAGGGGGGTTGGATTTATCCGGTTAGTCTCCCCGGTAGTGGGAGAAGAGTAAATATTCTCAAAATCCTCCTTTCTAACGATTGCATGCATAATTGTCTTTACTGTGCTAATCGGGAAGGAAGAGATCATCCTATTGCGTCCTTTTCTGCTGAAGAACTGTCTAGTCTTTTCTGGCATCTTTACCAGAAGGGGATGGTAAAAGGGCTTTTTTTAAGTTCTGCTGTGGATAGAAGCCCTTCCCGGACTATGAACGAAATGTTAAAAGTGGCAGAAATTTTGCGCTATCGTCTTCATTTTTCCGGTTATCTTCATCTCAAAATATTGCCCGATGTGAGTAACGATTACTTAGAAGAAGCTATCAAACTGGCTACCCGGGTATCGGTTAACCTGGAGTCTCCCACTCCTCAAAGTCTCCACCAAATTGCTCCTCAAAAAAATTTTTCTGGTATCTGGCAGAAATTTGAGTGGTTTGGGAGCCAGAAAGAAAAAGGGTTTTCTACTCCTGCCGGGATTACCACTCAGTTAGTGGTAGGAGGAAGTAAGGAAACTGATAGAGAAATCATGCATACTGCTTCCCAGCTTTATGAGCGTTTCAGTTTAGCTCGGGTTTACTATAGTGCTTTTCAGCCGGTTGCTGATACTCCTCTTTCTTACCAGTCTCCCGTATCTACCTGGCGAGAGCATCGTCTGTATCAAGCTGACTTTTTGCTCCGCCGGTATAACTTTTCTTTTGAAGAGCTAATTTTTGATGAAGAGGGTAACTTCCCGCTATCTCTTGATCCTAAAGCCCTGTGGGCTCATAACCACCCCGAGTTTTTCCCGGTGGAAATAAATTCTGCTCCTTGGGAGGTTTTGATCCGGGTGCCAGGTATAGGGACGACTTCAGCACGACGGATTATAAATTTACGCCGGAAGAGTGCTTTTCGTGACCCTAAAGCGCTTTCCAGGTTGGGAGTACGGATAGATAAAGCTCTACCTTTTATCCTTTTAAATGGTAAAAAGGTAAAGCGAGCAGAGCAACTCTCTCTTTTTACTTAGAACTTTTCTGGTCACCTGGCGCGGTAAAACCAGGCTATGGAGATAGTCTATAGATACTGGTAAATCTTCTTCCAGGGCGTGACCTAATGAGGCCGGAGCATAGCTTCCACTCTCCTTTTCTCTTTTCTTCTCTTATTTTTTGCTTTCCCTGTTTCTTCTCAAGAAAATCTTCTTGGCAATTCTTGCTTTGATGAACCTCTGTATGTAATGAGAGAGGTTGTCCCGAGTGGAGACTATGATAC
>JAKPIQ010000025.1 GCA_029549715.1 Candidatus Atribacteria bacterium
GCGGTTTTAGGTATAGGCGTGCCACAGGTTACCGCTACTTTTGATGCTGCTCGGGCGCGGGATACCTATTTAGAGGCCACCGGTAGATACGTAGCGGTGATTACCGATGGGGGAATGAGAGTAGGAGGAGACATAGCTAAAGCTATCGCCAGCGGTGCAGATGCTGTGATGTTGGGATCTCCTTTGGCTTCCGCTCGAGAGGCGCCAGGAAAAGGATATCATTGGGGGATGGCTACCCCTGACCCTAATCTTCCTCGTGGGACTCTGGTTCAGGTAGGAATAAAGGGAAGCCTGAAAGAGATTCTACTCGGTCCCAGTCACCTTACCGATGGTACCATGAATTTAGTGGGAGCTTTACGGTCTTCAATGGGTTCTTTAGGAGCAAGAACTATCCCGGAGATGCAGGAAGTAGAAATCGTTGTTGCTCCCAGCATCTGGACAGAGGGAAAATCCTTACAGAGAGCTCAAGGCGTGGGAATGGGAAAATAGATAATGGATAAGATAGTTATTCTGGATTTTGGTTCTCAATACACTCAATTAATTGCCCGAAGAATCAGGGAGTGCAAGGTTTACTGTGAGATATGGCCCTATCATTTAATGGGATATGATTTGGAGAGCCCGGAGATCAAAGGGATTATCCTCTCGGGAAGTTCTTACAGTGTAGTTGATGCCAATGCTCCCCCACTTCCTCCCCCGGTTTTAGAAAGCGGTAAACCTATTTTGGGTATTTGTTATGGGATGCAGCTTTTAGTTAGCGCTTTAGGAGGAAAAGTGATTCATACTCACGGTCGGGAATATGGAAAAGCTCTTCTCGAAGTTCTGGAAAACCGGGGGATTTTTGAAAATCTGGCTGGAGACATAGTGTGCTGGATGAGTTATGGAGATAGTGTTAAAGAGCTTCCTCCTGGATTTCGGGGAGTAGCTCGAGCTGAAAATTGTGAATATGCAGCGATAAGAGATGAAGGGGGGAAGATATGGGGTATTCAGTTTCACCCTGAAGTTTCTCACACTCCTTTGGGCCGGGAGATCCTGGCTAATTTCCTGTTTCGAGTTTGTGGCTGCCAGCCAGAGTGGATTCCCGAATCAATCATCAAGCAACAAATTCAGTGGATACGTAACGAAGTGAAAGATAAAAAAGTGGTGTGCGCTTTAAGCGGAGGGGTAGATTCAGTCACCGCTGCAGTTTTGACTTATCGGGCCATTGGAGAGCAATTAACCTGCATTTTTGTAGATAATGGATTGCTCCGCAAGGGGGAGGCAGAGCAGGTTTTTTCCAAGATGAAAGAGATTTTGGGGAAAGAACGAGTGATTTATCGAGACGCCAGGGAGCAGTTTCTTTCTGCTCTTCAGGGCGTTGTAGATCCGGAGGAAAAAAGGAAGACCATTGGCAGGACTTTTGTAGAAGTATTTGAAGAGGAAGCCAAAAAATTAGGAGATGTATCTTATCTTTTACAGGGAACTACTTACCCTGATGTTATAGAAAGTATCTCGGTTTCTGGTCCCTCAGTCCGGGTGAAAACTCATCACAATGTGGGAGGTTTACCCGAGCATATGCAGCTCAAAGTAATAGAGCCTCTTCGTTTCCTGTTTAAAGATGAAGTGAGAAGGTTAGCTGTGGAGCTGGGAATTCCCGAGGAGATAGTCTGGAGACAACCTTTCCCCGGGCCGGGACTGGCGGTGAGAATCATTGGCGAGGTTACCGAAGACCGACTGCAAATTTTGCGGGATATGGATTTTATAATTGACCAGGAACTCCGAAAATCCCCTATTTATAAGAAGCTGTGGCAGTCTTTTGGAGTTCTGGTGCCGGTGAGAAGTGTAGGGGTGATGGGAGGCGAGAGAACCTATAAATATGTGGGAGTGCTACGAGCAGTGATGAGTGAAGATGGAATGACTGCTGATTGGGCAAGGATCTCCTATGATACCTTAGATACCATTGCCCGGCAAGTAGTTAACGAAGTGGCAGGAATTGGAAGAATGGTATACGATATTACCTCTAAGCCTCCTGCTACCATTGAATGGGAATAAGAGGAGGAAAGGATGGCAACTATTGTAGTAGTAGGAACTCACTGGGGTGATGAGGGGAAAGGTAAAATAGTCGATTATCTGGGAGAAGAAGCTCAGGTGGTGGTAAGAGCTCAAGGGGGTAACAACGCTGGTCACACAGTGATAGTGGAAGGAGAAAAGTATGTTTTCCATCTCCTGCCTTCAGGTCTTCTATATCCCGATAAAGTGGGAATATTGGGAGATGGGATGGTTGTTGACCCTTCTTCTCTTTTAGGAGAAATTGACTTTTTACGCCAGAAGGGAAAAGATGTTGCGGGGAGATTGTTTTTGAGCTCTAAGGCTCATCTGGTTTTTCCCTATCATCGCATCTTAGATGGACTCTATGAAAGTATCCGGGGAGGAAGAAAATTGGGAACCACAGGAAAAGGTATTGGTCCAGCTTATGAAGATAAAGTGGCTCGGTGGGGAATAAGAGTGGGGGACTTAGAAGACGAAAAATCCTTTGCCCAAAAACTCCGAGTGACTCTGGACTATAAAAATCTCTTGCTGGAGCGAGCCTTTAGCCAATCTCCTCTTTCTTATGATAAAATTTTAGACGATTATCTGGGCTACGCTTCTCTTTTGAAGCCCTATATTGCTGATACTTCTAAAATGGTTTATCAATTTTATCGAGAAGATAAAAATATCCTTATCGAAGGAGCACAGGGCACCATGTTAGACTTAGACCACGGGACTTATCCTTATGTTACTTCTTCTTATCCTGTGGTGGCAGGGTCATTACTGGGAGTGGGGCTGGGACTGATTTCTAATCTGGAAGTGCTGGGAGTGTGCAAGGCCTACACTACTCGAGTGGGAGAAGGGCCATTTCCTACCGAACTGCGAGGAGAAGTGGGAGA
>JAKPIQ010000056.1 GCA_029549715.1 Candidatus Atribacteria bacterium
TTCGTTCATAATTTTCATATCAGGCGTTACCTCAGTAATGACTGTTGGTTCAAAGAAAAATCCTTCCCGAAGTCGGGGATCATCTGGTCTTTTACCCCCACAAAGAATTTTTCCTCCTTTAATTCGAGCATCTTCTATAAAATCCTCAATTCTCTTTACCCCCGCTTGATTAACCAAAGGACCCAGGTCAGGAGCTGGCTCTTCAAAAGCTCCTCCTAAGCGCAATTTCTGAGTAGCTTCTACAAAGGCTTTTATATAGCTATCTTTTATTTTTTCCTCTACCAATATTCGATTCACCGAGTTACAAATCTGCCCGGCGTTACGAAAGGCTCTTTTCACTCCATCTTTCACTGCTTTTTCAAAGTTAGCATCAGAAAACACAATAAACGGAGAATGCCCTCCCAATTCCAGAATTAATTTCTTTACTGTTTGAGCCGAAGCTTTAATAAATTCTTTTCCCGTTTCAGTAGAACCAGTAAGAGCTACCAGGCGTATTCGAGAATCAGAAAAAATTTTCTGGCTGATGAGAGTATTATCTCCAATTATTGCATTAAGTGCTCCTGCTGGTAAGCCCGCTTCATTAATTGCTTTTACAAATTCAATGGTAGAAAGTGGGGTTTCCCGAGAGGGTTTGACTATCACTGTACAGCCGGCTGCTAAAGCTGGAGCTACTTTCCAGGAAATTAAACTCACTGGATAATTCCAGGCTGCTACTGCAAATACCACTCCTACTGGTTGACGGATAGCCAGACTTTGTAGGTGATAAGCACTAGAAGGAGGAATTTCTCCCAGGATGTTCATTGCCAAACTACCATAATATTCTAGGCAATCAGCTGCTCCCAGAACTTCCTTTTCGGCATCCGGGAAAGCTTTGCCTTGCTCCTGGGCCAGGAGACGACCAATATCTTTGGCCTCCTCTCTAACCTTATCCGCTGCTCGGAATAAGATACGGGATCGCTCTGAAGCCAACCTTTGAGACCAATCCTCGAAAGCTCGGTAAGCTCTCTCAATAACCTCCTCTATTTGATTGACAGTCACTTTTGAGACAGTAGCAAAAACTTTGCCGTTTGAGGGGTCGACTACTTTTATCTCTCCTTCCCCTTTTTGTTCAATTCCGTTTATAAATGATGAATAATGAAGCACCATCAATCCTCCTTCCCGTACTGAGAAAAAATATCTTGCAGAGAGTCATGAAAATTCTTGAACCGCCGGTATTCCTTTCGATAAACTTCCAAGCGATCAGATTCAGGCATAAACTTTTTTCTTACCTTTATCCATTCATTCCCCAATTGACTTACCGGCTGTTTAAAAGCTGAAGAAAAGGAAAGCATGGCTGCTCCCATGATGCCTCCCTCTGCTTCTTCAAGCGCCCAGATTTCTTTTTCATATATATCAGCTTTAATCTGACACCATAAGTCGCTTTTAGCTCCTCCTCCAATAGCTGTGAGGTTGGGAATTTTTTCTTGACAAAGCTTTTCAATCTCTTCTAAACTCATCTTAAGGTCAAAAGAAACTCCCTCCATCACTGCCCGGGCAAAATGCCTTCTTTGATGATGAGGTAAGATTCCCAAAAATGCGCCTCGAGCATGGGGAGAGCCCATAAGCCGCTCTCCTAAAAGATAGGGAAAGAATAAAAGTCCATCAGAACCCACTGTTTGAGCTTCCTTATCAATTTCGGAATAAAAAACTGTTTTTCCTTCCTCTTGATAAAAGGCATCTCTAAACCACCTTAGACTCCCCCCACCACTATCTAAAATGCCAAAACTAATCCAGCCATCAATACCATGATGAAGATTCATAAGCTTAGGAGAGATTAAAGGGTAAGGGGAAAAAACTGACACATCAGCAGCAGTTCCTGCCACATCACAGGATCTTCCTTCTTCCACCATCCCTCCCCCGAGAAGTAGACAAAGCATATCTCCTGCTCCACAGATAACTGGAATTCCGGAAGGGATATCCAGAAAACGAGCTACTTCTTCTTGCACTTGACCCACAACTTGGACGGAAGGAACTATAGGGGGAAGCTTCTCTCGATCTAGGTCAAAAAGAGACAAAAGCTCATCACTCCAAGTCTTTTCTTTCCAGGAAAAAAGAAAACTACCGGAGGCCTCAGAAAAATCAGTAAAATAATTGCCGGTTAATTTGAAATTTAAATAATCTTTAGCAGTTAGAAAAACTGAGGCTTGGTTATATACTTCAGGAATATGCTCTTTAATCCATTTCATCTTGGGGCCGGTCCAATTAGGAATGATAAGGTTAGCAGCTTTGTCTAATTGTTCTTGGGGAGATATTTCCCGGGATACATCTTCACATATTTTTTGAGACCTTTTATCACACCAGATAGGTACTTTTTTTAATAAAACTCTTCCTTTATTGTCCATAGGAACCACTGCATGCATTTGAGCAGTTACTCCCAAGGCTACTATCTCCATCTGAGCATTCTTTAAATTTAAACTCTTAACGCATTGGCTTGATAATCCCCACCATTCCTCGGGGCTTTGTTCTGCCCAGCCAGGATGAGGAGAGAAAAAAGAAGGCAATCTTCCTTCGATTCGCTTCACCTTTCCCTCTTCATCTACTAAAGCGGCCCGGATACTCTCTGTTCCGATGTCTATTACTAAAACCCCCTTATCTTTGCCTGCCATAGGCTACCTACCCTTCTTTGTCCACAGTTATCCACACATAGGAAAGAGGAAGTGGAGAAGAATTTATAGTTCTATGGAACTTACCAAACGGAACGTATACGACATCACCCTTTTGTATCTCAAACTCTTCTTCATCGATAA
>JAKPIQ010000077.1 GCA_029549715.1 Candidatus Atribacteria bacterium
CTGGAGAAAGCTTTATTTCCCTCCAGTTTTTAAGTTTTATCATCTGCTTTTTCTTCTGCTATTTTTTCGATTTCTCGCAGGCGATGATAAACTCCAGATTTAGAAAGAGGAGGAGAGCAAAGGTCGCCGATTTCCCGAAGAGAAGCATAAGGATGCTCTAATCGCAGAAAAGCCACTTCCTGGAGGCGAGGGGGTAGAGAGTGGAGATCGACCTCTTCAATCTTTTTTCGCTGACGGATGGAAGAGTTTACCGTCCTTTCCAGATTGGCGGTTTCCCAGTTCACCCACCGGGTGAGGTCGTTGAGAGTAGATTTTTCCACCCTTAATTTCTCCCACTGTAGATAAGCTTGAGAAGCTCCCAGATATTGCAGGAAAGAGCCAATGATCGAGGAATTCTTAGTATAGATATAGCTCTCTTTTTTTAGTTCCCGAAGCTGAAAAGACAAATTCTTTTTTTCCAGATGTTCAAGAACTAAATGAACCAGATCAGGAGAAAGAGGACCAATTTCTAAGTGATAGTGGCGCAAGGGATCAGAGATATAGCCTCGAGCTTCGAATAATCCTCGCAAAAAAGAAGGAGCAATTTTACCTTTAAGCATCTCCTCCAAAGTAGAAGGATCAGAAAATCCTCCTTCTTCCCAAAAATCTTCTTCCCAGAGAATGTCCAGCGAATACCACTTTCCGGCATTAATTCCTCCTCTTTCTTCTTGTAAGAGAACATGAGGAAGATGAGGATATAGTTGATTTTTTAACCATAAACACTTCTTTATTAAGCCCAAATCGGGATGAGAAAAAGAGAGATAGCTGGTTTCTCCCCTCCTTTTAATCATTCCCCCTCCCCGAAATATTCCCCACCACTCTCCCCGGCACAGAGAAGGAGAAGAAGGAAGCTGAGCATAAATTTCATCTTTGAGAAAAGTTCTAAAATTCACGAGATAAGTTCTCCTGTAAGTGCTTTTTAACCTCTTCTATAGTCTTTTCCGGAATCCCCAGGTTTTTGCTAATCTCTCGAGAATCGGCTTCTAAAATTTCCCTTAAATCATCAAAAGCAGAAAGGAGTTTTTTCTTCCTCTTTGGCCCTATTCCTTTCACCTCCTCTAAAATCGAGCCAAAGGACTGCCGGTTACGCCGCAAGCGATGAAAAGTGATGGCAAAGCGATGAGCCTCATTTCTCACTCTCTGCAAAAACTGCAAAGCCTCAGAATGGGGAGGTAGACGCAAGGGCTGATGCTCTCCGGGAAGATATATTTCTTCCCACTCCTCAGCTAAGGATACTACCGGAAACTCAACTCCCAGGTTCTCCATAACCTCTAAAGCCACATTAAGCTGCCCTATCCCTCCATCTACGAGAAGTAAATCAGGAAAGGGAGAAGACTTCTCTTGCAGAGAACGGAGATGCCTTTCTAAGACCTCTCTTAAACATTCATAATCATTAGGATAATCAGTCCTTCGAATGATGAATTTTCGGTAATTATTTTTATCCGGTAAACCATCTTTGAAGGCAACCACCGCTCCTACTGTTTCTTCTCCTTGGAAAGTGGAAATGTCCACCCCCTCTACCCACTCTAGAGCCGATGAAATACCTAAAATAGCTTTCAGCTCCTCTTTGGCTTCCTCCCAAGCTCTTTCTCTTTTTTTCATTTTCAGCTTTTCTACTTCTAAATTCTTCTCCGCGTTACTCCGAGCAAAAGCCAGCATCTCTTTTTCTTCTTCAGTTAGAGGAGGAGTAAAAGTTATATCATGCTCTTCTTCTACCTCAGGGATTTCTCCCCCCTCCCAGCACACCCGAGAAGGAAGGTTAAATCTATTTAAATAGAATTCTTCTCCAAATTCTCTCAATATCTCTTCTCTCGGTCCACCGGAGGTAAGAAAACTCTCGCTTCCCACCAGACGCCCCTTTCTCACTCGCAGGACCACCAGGGAAGAGAGACTCTCATCGCCAGCTACATCGATAAAATCTACATCCTCTGCCGAGGAAAGAACTAACTGATAGCGGGCTACAATTTTATTTACCGCTTCTTGTCTATCCCGATAACGAGCGGCCTCCTCAAAATCCAGCTCTTCTACCTTCTTCCACATTTCTCTTTCTAACCAGGCGAGTACCTCCTCGTAATCCCCGTTTAGAAATTCCTGCGCTTTTTTAACTCTCTCTCCGTATTCCTCTTTAGTTACCAATCCCAGACAGGGGGCACAGCAGAGCCCCAGCTCAAAATCCAGACATGGTCTATCTAAGGGAAAACGGCTTTCTGAAATGGCACAACCGCGCAAGAGGAAAAGAGAACGCAGAAGTTTTAAGCCCTCCTTTACTTTTTTTACATTGGTAAATGGACCAAAAAACTGGCCAAAGGGAGTGGTTTTCCGCCGGGCTATCTTTACCGCTGGAAAGTCACCATGGAGAGAAAAAACCAGATAGGGATAGCTTTTGTCATCTTTCATGCGTAAGTTATAGCGAGGCTGGTGAGTTTTAATTAATTCATCCTCCAGAAGGAGAGCTTGATGCTCATCAGGAACCAAAAAATAACCAATGGTGTCAATTTCTTCTACCATATCTCTTTTGAGAGGGGAAGAATAGCGGTGGTGGAGGTGAGAATCCACTCTTTTGGCAATATTCCTGGCCTTACCTACATAAATAATCTCCCCCTGAGAGTTCCGAAAAACGTACACTCCACACTCGGGAGGGAGTTTATTCCCATCTTCCTTTTTAACTTCGAACCGAATATAGTTTCTCTTGGTCAAGGGAAAGTACTCTCCTCAAAAACTGCCCGGTATAGGAAGCAGGATTTTCTGCCACTTCCTCCGGAGTTCCTTTGGCTACCAGATACCCTCCTTTTTCCCCTCCCCCTGGTCCTAAGTCGATTAAGTAATCACAGCTCTTGACTACATCCAAGTTATGTTCGATGATTAAAACCGTGTTTCCCCGGCTGCGTAACTCCAACAATACATCCAGTAATTTTTCTATATCGGCAAAATGAAGGCCAGTTGTGGGCTCATCTAAAAGATACAAAGTCCTGCCAGTAGCCACCTTGCTTAACTCTCGAGCTAATTTTATTCTCTGTGCTTCTCCTCCCGATAGGGTAGTAGCGGGTTGTCCCAGCCGGAGATATCCCAGCCCTACTCGTTCCAGAACCTCCAACTTTCTCCGGATAGAAGGAATATTTTCAAAAAAAGAAAGAGCCTCTCCTACCGTGAGATCTAAAACTTCAGCAATGTTTTTACCCTTATATTTTATATCTAAGGTTTCCCGGGCATATCTTTTACCATTACAGTGCTCACAGGTAACAAATACATCAGGGAGAAAATGCATTTCTATCTTAATGGTTCCATTACCCTGACAGGCTTCACACCTTCCTCCTTTGACGTTAAAACTAAAGCGCCCCGGACGATAACCTCGAGCTCGAGATTCAGGAAGCCGGGCAAAAAGATTCCTGATTTCAGTAAAAACTCCGGTATAGGTGGCAGGATTAGAGCGAGGGGTTCTGCCAATAGGAGACTGATCAATTACCACCACTTTATCCAGAAATTCTGCTCCTTCTATAGAATCGTGTTCTCCTGCTTCCCACCGAGAACGGTAAAAAAGACGGGCTAAAGATCGATATAAAACTTCATCCATCAGGGTGCTTTTTCCCGAGCCAGAGACCCCGGTGATTCCCACCAGAAGCCCCAAAGGAACTTCCACAGTGATATTTTTCAAATTATGAGCCCGTGCTCCTCTGACCACTAACCACTCTTCTCCTGGTTTTTTTCTCTCCCGGGGTAAAGGCACTTCCTTCTTTCCACTTAAATACAGGCCGGTTAAGCTGTGAGGGTTGTTCATTATCTCCAGAACTGACCCTTGAGCTATCACTTCTCCTCCTCTCTCTCCTGCTCCTGGCCCCATATCTACAATAAAATCAGCACTTTTTATGGTATCAGCATCGTGCTCCACCACTAAAACTGTGTTGCCCAAATCCCGCAGATTTTTTAAGGTAGAGAGTAGTTTTTCATTATCCCGGGGGTGTAAACCAATGGTGGGCTCATCTAACACATAAAGAACCCCTACTAACCCCGAGCCAATTTGAGTAGCCAGGCGAATTCGCTGTGCTTCTCCCCCCGAAAGAGTGGAAGCGGGACGATGGAGAGTAAGATAATCCAGGCCTACCTCTTCCAAAAACTTCAACCGGGAAAGAATTTCCCGCATTATGGGCTGGGCGATGACCAGCTCACTTCCGGAAAATTCCAGGTGAGAAAAAAAGGAGCGCAGCTCAGCGATAGTCAAGCGAGAAAGTTCTCCAATGGAGAAGTTCTGGATTTTCACCGACAAGCTCTCTTTCCGCAGCCGGTCTCCCTGACAGGCAGAACAGGTTTTATTAGAAAGATAAGGAGATATTTCTGCTTCTTCCCACCATCCTGTAGCAGAACTCAGTTTTCTCTCCAGATAGTTAATGACTCCTTCAAACTCCCCATCACCATAAAAAATTAAGTTTCTTTCTTCTTCTTGCAATTCCCGAAACGGTTTATCTAAGCTTATTCCTCGAGACTTCAAAAACTTCTTGATCCTCGCTCCCTTATAGCTATCAGAGTCCAACTCTCCCCAGGGTTTCACTGCCCCTTCGGCGATAGTTTTTGACTCATCGGGAACCACCAGAGTAGGATCAACAAAACTCAAAAATCCCAGCCCGCTACAGTCCGGACAGGCCCCATAGGGATTGTTAAAAGAAAACATCCGGGGAGTAATTTCAGGAAAACTAACTCCACAGTCCACACAGGCAAATTGTTCACTGAAGAGGATATCTCTATCTTCTCCCCCCTCTTGAATTCTCACTTTTATTACTCCCTTACCGTAGCGGAGAGCTATTTCTACCGAATCGCTTATCCTCCTTGCCCCATCTTCTTCTACCACTATTCGGTCTACTACCAAATCAATTTCGTGTTTTTTATTCCGGTCTAATTCCACATTTTCCCAATCTTCTAATTCCACCATTTCCCCGTTGATGATTACCCGGGCAAAACCATTTTTTAGCATATCCCCTAACAGTTTGCGATATTCCCCTTTCCTTCCCCGCACTAAAGGTGCTAAAATCATCACCCGGGTGCCAGAGGGCAAAGAGAGGATCTCATCGGTTATCTGGGGAATAGTCTGGCGAGCAATGGGTTTTCCACACTCCGGGCAAAAAGCTTTTCCACAGCGCGCAAATAACACTCGCATGTAATCATAAATCTCAGTTACTGTCCCCACTGTAGAGCGAGGGTTGTGAGAAGCAGCTTTCTGGTTTATGGCAATTGCCGGAGATAGGCCTTCAATATAATCGACATCCGGCTTTTCCATTCTTTCTAAAAACTGTCGAGCATAAGAGGAAAGGGATTCCAGATATCTTCTCTGCCCCTCAGCATAGATAGTGTCAAAAGCTAAAGAAGACTTCCCCGACCCCGATAAACCGGTAATAACTACAAAGCGATTGCGGGGGATTTCCACATCCACATTTTTAAGATTATGTTCTCGTGCCCCTTTAACTACAATTCTTCCGTTAGAATTCATACTCTATTCCCAGCCTTCAATTTTTTCATTGTTTCTTTAATTACTCGATTACCAGATTTAATTTTAAGAATTTCGTCTCTCAAAATAGCCGCCTTTTCAAACTCAAGGTCCTGCGCTGCTTTTAACATCTCTTGAGTTAACCTTTCCACCCACTTTTCTTTAGTTTCTCCTTTTTCTTCCAGCCCCTCCACCAATTCCACCACTTCTTCTGCTTCCTTAGATATTCCTTCTTCCTCAGGAAGAAGAGTGCGTACCTCTTTAACTATACTCTGGGGTATTATTCCGTGTTCCTGGTTATACTCCTCCTGGACCTCTCGTCGACGCCTGGTTTCCTTTACCGCTCTTTCTATAGAGCCGGTAATTTCATCGGCATAAAGAATAACTCTACCTTCCACATTGCGAGCTGCCCGACCCATAGTTTGAATAAGAGACACTTCCGAGCGTAAAAATCCTTCTTTATCAGCATCCAGCACCGCTACCAGTGCCACTTCAGGTAAATCCAGACCTTCCCGCAGTAAATTGACTCCCACCAAAACATCGAACTCTCCTCTTCTTAAATCTCTAACAATTTTGGCTCTCTCCAGAGTATCAATTTCAGAGTGGAGATAGCGCACTTTAACCCCCATCCCATAAAGAAAATCGCACAGGTCCTCAGCACTCTTTTTGGTAAGAGTGGTTACCAGAACTCTCTGGTTTTTATCTACCACCTTCCGGATTTCTCCTAATAAGTCTTCTACCTGCCCTCGTGCTTTTCTTATCTCCACTTGAGGGTCTAAAAGACCAGTGGGCCTGATAAGTTGCTCTACTATCTGGTCACTGTGCTGGAGCTCAAAAGGACCGGGAGTAGCAGAGACAAAAATACACCTTTTCACTTTGCTTTCGAATTCCTCAAAAGTAAGAGGCCGATTATCAAAAGCGGAAGGAAGGCGGAAACCAAAATTCACCAGAGATTCCTTCCGCGAGCGGTCCCCTTCCTGCATTCCCCGCAACTGCGGAATGGTAACGTGAGACTCATCAATGATAACCAAATAATCAGGAGGAAAATAATCAAGCAAAGTATAGGGAGGCTCTCCCGGACTTCTGCCATCCAGATGACGGGAGTAGTTTTCTATTCCCGGGCAATAACCAGTCTCTCGCAAAAGCTCCAGGTCATATTTTGTCCTCCTTCTCAATCTCTCTGCTTCCACCAGGCGCCCCTGAGAGAGAAAAAAGTTCACTCTCTCTTCCATTTCTCTTTCAATTCCCCGGAGAGCTCGCTCAAACTCTCCTTCATCTACCAGATAATGCTTGGCAGGATAGATGAATATCTCCTCTCGTCGCTCCACAGTTTTACCACTCACTGGCTCAAATACTTTTATACTCTCCAGCTCCGGACCAAAAAACTCCAGACGCACAGCCATTTCGCTATAAGCGGGATATATCTCCACTGTATCGCCTTTCATCCGGAAATACCCGGGGCTAAATTCAATCTCGTTTCTCTCATAAAGCAGGTCCACAAAGCGCCTGACTAATGCTTCTCTTTTCCACTCCTGCCCTACCTGTAAGTGCAAAATTCTCTTTTCATATTCCCGGGGAGAACCAATACCATAAATACAAGAAACCGAAGCTACTATCACCACATCTCTTCTTTCCATAAGAGAAGAGGTAGCTTTTAACCGCAGACGATCCAGTTGTTGGTTGATAGAGGCATCTTTTTCGATGTAGAGGTCATACTCCGAGACATAAGCCTCCGGTTGATAATAGTCGTAATAGCTAACAAAGTATTCTACCGCATTATCAGGGAAAAAAGCTCTCATCTCGCTGTAGAGCTGAGCAGCCAGAGTTTTATTGTGAGAAATAATAATAGTGGGAAGACCACTTTGAGCGATGACATTGGCCATAGTAAAGGTCTTACCTGACCCGGTAACTCCCAGTAAAGTCTGGTACCGATATCCTTTTTGTAAACCTTCTACCAACTGCCCAATAGCCTGGGGTTGATCCCCACAGGGTTCATAAAGAGAAGAAAGGTGAAAATTATTTTTTTCCATTGGCCTTATTGTTCCTTGTTATTTTCCTACAATAAAAACCCATTAGAAGATTTTCTATTTCAACTCATCCAGCCAATCTTCTATTATTTCTTCCAGCTCCCCCACAGAACCCTCGTTCTTTAAAATAAAATCTGCTCTTCTTCTCAAGCAGTTCAAAAATCTTTGTGATCGCAGACGCTCCTTTATCTCTCTTTTTTTTAATCTTTTGGTTCTCCGTAGCCTTTTTTCTCTTATTTCCTCACCCGCTTCTACAAATATCAACTTATCCCAGAGAGGTTCAAAGCCAGCCTCAAAAAGAACCGCTCCCTCAATTGCTACTATTTGAGAAGGAGGAAGTGAAGCTAACTTTTTCCGTACTTCCTGAAGAAGAACAGGGTGAGTAGCGCTGTTGAGCTTAAAAAGGTTTTCCCAGTTTCGGAAAACCAGTTTTCCCAACTTAGCACGGTCCAGCTCTCCAGTGGGAGTTAAAAAATGAGGACCAAAAACTCTCACTATGTTTTTCCACAGAGGTCCTCCTTTCCGGGAGAGCTCCCGACTCAACCTATCCAGTTCCCAAACCTCTATTCCTTTCTCCCGGAGGATGGAGGCCACCGTGCTTTTTCCCGCAGCAACTCCTCCTCCTATAGCCCACACTACAGGCATAAACTCCCTCCTACCTTTCTTGGTAAATTTCTAAATACCGGGGAATAGAATTTTCCCAGGAAAAATCAGACTGCATGGCATTAGCCACCATCGTGTTCCACAGCTCGCGGTTTTCAAAGTAAGTGTCCAAAGCTCGAGTAACAGCTTTAGATAAATCAGAGAAGGAAAAGCTCTCAAATTGAAAACCAGTGCTTAAATAAGGATTGAAGGGATAATCAATCACTGTATCAATTAACCCTCCCACCCGGCGTACCACAGGTAGCGCTCCATAATTCATGGCAATCATCTGGCTTATGCCACAGGGCTCAAATCGAGAAGGAAGAAGTAACAAATCAGAAGCAGCATACACTAAATGGGACAATTCTTCATCAAACCGGATTGCCGCTACCACTTGAGGGTATTTCTCTTCCATATCTTTTAGAGCTTTCTCATAAACCTCCTCACCCGTTCCCAGAAAAAACCAATACACTGGTAAGTTGAAAAAGAAACCGGGATCGTGCAGAATGAGGTCCACTCCTTTTTGCTCCACCAGACGGGAAACAAAAGAGATTACCGGCCAAGAGAAGTCTTGAGCTCCCGGGAAAAACTTCTTGATCAGATTTTTTTTGTTGATTTCTTTTTTTTCCGGGGAAGAAAGGTCGTAATTTGCCGGCAGGAGAGGATCAGTAGCCGGGTTAAAAACCTCTTTATCTATACCATTAACAATGCCTACTATTTTCTTTTTTTGAGCAATAGCTCGCAATACCCCATCTAATCCTTCTCCAAACTCCGGAGAACATATCTCTCGAGCATAAGTGGGGCTAACCGTGGTTATAACATCAGAAAATATCAGCCCCGCTTTCATCAAATTCAAATTACCATAAAACTCCAGATATTCATGAGTAAAAAGCTGACCGGGGAGGTTAATTAAACGAAAAAGATCTCCTCGACCAATACCCTGATAAGCTAAATTATGAATGGTGAACACTATCTTTTCTGGTCGGGGGCGGTAAGAAGGCCAGTATTTTACTATATAGGCGCACAGAAGAGCGCTTTGCCAATCATGAGCATGGACCAAAAAGCTCCCTTCCTGCCACCTTACCAGATACTCAAAGACCGCCCGGGAAAAGAATATAAATCTTTCTAAATCATCAGAATATCCATACATTCTCTCCCGACGGAAGAAATCTTTTCCCTGTACCGCTATAATTTTTCGTTTCTCTTCCTCCATGATGAAAAACTGAGCAACAACTTCTGTATCACCAAAGTAAAACCCTACTTCTCGCTCAGGAGAAAAGGAGTAGTTATCCAGCATTTCCTGATAGGCAGGAAGAAAAAGAGTAACTGGTAAACCGTAATCGGGCAAATACTTAAAAAGCGCTCCAATTACATCTCCCATTCCCCCACTTTTAGCATAAGGATGGGCTTCGGCGGCAACCAATACTACTTCTTCCATACTCATCCTCCCTTAAAATTAATATATCACTCTTTCCCTTCGCTGGAGGGAGAAAAAAGAGAGCGGTTATTTACTCGATTCTTCAAAAGACGTTCTTTAACTTTCCGGAACTCTAAGATTTCCAGCTTTTTAAACAATTTATTTTTATCCACTTTTTGCCATTCCCAGGCTTCTATTTCCAAATCTAAGGGAAGGTGTTCTGCAAGAGCAATCAACTTTCTATTTTCCTCTACCTGGTCTTGATGGCTTTCAATGGCTTCCCGGGTGCGGGGAGGTAAAAGAGAGAGGTTCTTTACAATTCCCTCCCAACTGCCGAATTGCCTGACCAACTTCACTGCTGTTTTTTCTCCTATCCCCGGTACACCAGAAATGTTATCGGAAGGGTCTCCGCTTAAAGCTAAAACATCAACCCACTGCTGGGGAGAAATTCCCCATTCTCTTTCAAATTCTTCCAGGTCTATTCTTTTTAAATTGGTGACTCCCCGCTGGGGTTGAAGGAGCACCGTCCTCTCATCCAGAAGCTGCAGCATATCCAGATCGGAAGTGACCAGAAAAACCTGAAAGTCAGATTTTGCTTTTTCTTTAACACTTCCCATCAAGTCATCGCCCTCCCAACCGGGCATTTCCAGGACGATAAACCCCATAAGCTCTAAGAGTTCTTTAACCGTCTCTATCTGGGGCTTTAGCTCATCAGGCATAGCCTCCCGTTGAGCTTTGTAGCTCTCTCGAAGCTCGTGGCGAAAAGTCTTTTGGGGATGGTCAAAAACCACCACTACATTAAAAGGGCGATAATCATCAAGAAGCTTCAAAACCATATTCAAAAACCCCAGCACCGCCCCGGTGGGTAAACCAGAAGAGGTAACCAAACGGGGCAAAGCGTAAAAAGCACGGTAAATCAGGGAACTTCCATCTATTACCACTAATTTTTTATCTTCCATTTTCCAACCTCAATCGATTGACAAAGAGGAAATTTCCTCTATAATCTTTTAAGAAAGCCGAAGTGGCGGAACCGGCAGACGCACTAGACTCAAAATCTAGCGAGCTCTGCGCTCGTGCGGGTTCGACTCCCGCCTTCGGCACCACCCTATTTTATTCTCCGAGGTAAAACCCTGTATCAGGATGGAGTAGCGCATCTTCTTCTCCCCGGGTAGCACTAACTTTCACTTCTCTTCCTTCTACCTGTAACTCCACTGTGCTCACACCTCCCGTTTTTTCCGGAGACTCACCAATCTGCTGAGCAAAGATTTTCTCATACAGAGTGGAGAGCTTTTCCTGGAAATTCTCATCCTCTCCGAAACGGGATTCACATTCTTTAATAAACTGATAAACCAATTCCGGATCTTCCCCTTCGGGGTTGAGAATTAAATTATCCAGAGCTCGTTCATACCCTCTTCGCTCATAAGAGTAAAAAAGAGAGCTCAAGTTTCTTCCTCCCCATCTCATGATTCGAGCTCCCAGGTAAGGAGAAATAAAATCTTTCCTCTCCAGAAGCAGAAAAGCTTGAGGCATTAGCTCCCTCCAGGCTTCCTCTTCGCTGAAGGAAGGATTGCCATCTTCCAAAAATATACTTTTTAACCTTCTTATGTCATCTTCTCGAAGCTGGACATAAGAAGGAGCGTAGTAGCGCCACTTCTGGAATACATCCCGGTTATCAGGCTGGACCATTAAAATCATCGTCCACTCCTCCAGGGCTTCCTTTATTTTACCTAACTGCTCCTGGGTTTTCCCCAGCCAATAACGAGCCTCCCAAAAATGAGGATCTATCTCTACTGCTTTCCTGTACCACTCCTCCGCTTGTTCATACTTACCTTGAGAGAAGTAAATATAGGCAGTTTGATAACATTCTTCCCGAGTTTGAGCAAAAATCCCGGGAGCCACTCCCACAATTAGCCACCCTATGATAATCAATTTTCCAATTTTGTTTTTCATCCCGCCAGCCAGATTTCTCCCTCCTCCAGAGCGTCTTTAATCGCCCTTTCTATTTCTTCACTCCAGTCAATACAAAACGATTCTCCCAGTTCCACCGCCCAGCTTTCCTTTTCTCCCTGAACGTGAAGCACCACCGGGAAAGAACCGGGAAAGCGGTGCAGATAATCTTTCAAAAAGTAAATGGTTTCCAGAGTTTTCTCTCTCTCAGGAATTTCAATATGCACCACCGAAGAGCTTTTTCCTTCCTCCTCTATGTCTATCAGTTCTTCGGCAATTATTTTCCGCTCTCCGTTATCCAGTAAATCTATTTTTCCTACCACCCAAATTATTTGCTTTCGAGAAAGATAGTCCTCCAGCTGGGAAGCTAATTGAGGGAAGAACACTACCTCGACACTACCACTTTCGTCCTCCAGAGTCACAAAATACATATTACCCCCGTTTTTAGTAGTGATTTTTTTGCTTTTGCTTACTATCCCCCGCACTCTCACTTTTACTTCTTGTTTTAAGTTAGAAATCTGCCCCAGAGGAACAGCAGCCCAGGAAGAAGTGCTATCTTCCACCTTCAGAGGATGGTCGCTGATATATAGACCCAGCATTTCTTTTTCCATTCTCAATAGCTCTTCCCGGGGGAGCTCTTCTACTTCTCGAAGAGAAAAGTTCTCTCCCTCATCATTTCCTTCTCCAAAAAGAGATTTTTGCCTTTTTTTACTTTTTTTCTTACGGGAGAGAATAGAGATATCCTCCAGAGAAGCCAAAAGCTGGGCTCGATGGGGGTGAAGCTCATCAAATGCTCCTGCTTGCACCAGACTTTCCAGAACTCTTTTATTTACGGCCCGAGCATCTACTCGCTCCACAAAATCAAAAATGTTCAAGAATTTCCCCTCTCGGCGCCGAGTTAAAATCTCCTCCACCGCACTGTCACCCACATTTTTGATGGCTGCCAGACCAAATCGGATTTTATTTTCGCCCACCACCGTGAAGTTAGCCAGACTCTCATTTATATCGGGCAATAAAACCTGGATACCCAACCTTTTACATTCTCCGATAAATTTAGCCACTTTTTCATTATCACTGGCCACGCTGGTGAGACAGGCCGCCAGATATTCAGTGGGGTAGTGAGCCTTCAAGTATGCCGTTTGATAAGCAATTAAAGCGTAAGCGGCGCTGTGAGATTTGTTGAATCCATAACCGGCAAAATATTCGATGAGGTCAAATATCTCTTCTGCTTTCTGCTTGCTGCATCCTTTCTGTAGCGCTCCTTCTACGAATTTAGCTCTCTGTTCTTTCATAACCTCGGGCTGCTTTTTACCCATCGCCCGACGCAAAATATCTGCTTCTCCCAGAGTAAAACCAGCCAGCTCAGCGGCAATTCTCATAACTTGTTCTTGATATACTATAACTCCGTAAGTTTCTCGTAAAATAGGCTCCAGCACCGGATGAGGGTAGTCTATCTTTACTTTACCATGTTTGCGATTAATAAAATCCTCGATCATCCCGCTGCCCAAGGGACCAGGACGATAAAGAGCCAAAATGGCTATCAGGTCTTCAATGTTGGAAGGATTTAACCTCCTCAGTAATTCCTTCATACCGCTGCTTTCCAGCTGAAAAACTCCCGTAGTTTCTCCCCGGCGAAGCAGGGAAAAAGTCTCCTCATCATCCAGGGGAATCTTCTCCAAGTCTATTTCTTGGTGTTGGGTATTCTTAATGATCTGCAATGCCTTTTCTATCACCGTTAAAGTCCGCAACCCCAGAAAATCCATCTTCAGCAGTCCCAGCTCCTGCAAAGCATCCATTTCAAACTGGGTAATTATTTCTCCCTCGTTCATCCTCTGCAGAGGAACATAATCAGTAAGGGGCTGATTAGATATCACCACTCCTGCAGCATGCACAGAGGCATGGCGGCACATCCCCTCTATCCGAGAAGCTACCTCCAGAAGATGTTGCAATTCTTTATTCTGCCTGGATAGCTCCCGGAGCTGAGAGTTAGATTCCAGTGCTTTCTTCAGGGTAACTCCCGGGCCTCCAGGAATGAGTTTAGCAATTTTATCTACTTCTCCATAGCTCCAGCCCAGAGCTCTTCCTACGTCTCTTACTGCCTGACGAGCCATCATCCTTCCAAAAGTGATGATTTGCGCTACATTGGTTTTCCCGTATTTTTCCGCTACGTACTCAATAACTTCTCCTCGTCGCTCAAAGCAAAAATCGATATCGATATCAGGCATGCTCACCCGCTCGGGGTTTAAAAAACGCTCAAACAGTAACCCATACTGGAGAGGATCAATGCTCGTAATCCCCAGAGTATAAGCTACGATGCTACCGGCCGCTGAACCTCTTCCTGGTCCTACCATAATACCCTTCTGCCGGGCAAAATTCACAAAGTCCCACACAATCAGGAAGTAGGTAGAATAACCCATGTCCTCGATCACTTTTAACTCGTATTCCAATTGTTCCCGGGCACGCTCCGGAGGAGGCTCTCCATACCTTTTAGCTAAACCCTCCCAGCACAAACTACGAAGGTATCCCGGGGCATCAAATCCTGCAGGAACAGGAAAATCAGGGAGATTGACTTGCCCCAATTCCAAAGTCACCTGACATCGCTTGGCTATCCAGGAAGCATTCTCCAAAGCCTGCGGGCAGTAGGAAAAATCTCTTTCCATCTCCTCCGGTGACTTAAAATAAAACTCAGCAGTAGGAAAACGAAGCCTCTTGGGGTCATCCAGAGTGGTAGCAGTCTGAATAGCTAAAAGCACATCATGCACTGAGGCATCTTCGGCCTCCAAATAGTGGCAATCATTGGTGGCCACTATTTTAATATCATATTTGTTCCCCATCTCCAGGAGTGCCTGGTTAACTATTTTCTGCTCGGGAATTTTATTTTCCTGGATTTCCAGGAAAAAATTATCCTTTCCCAGAATTTCCGCATACTCTAAAGCCACTTGTTCTGCTTTTTCTCTCTCTCCGCTCAAGATTAAGGAGGGAATCTCTCCCGCCAGACACGCCGAAAGGCCAATCAAGCCCCTCGAGTGTTCTCGAAGGAGAGCTTTATCGATGCGAGGCTTATAGTAAAAGCCCTCCAAAAAAGCCTTACTCACTAACTGCACTAAATTCCTGTATCCTTCCTGGTTTTCAGCTAAAAGAACCAAATGGTAAGCGGATTCAGTTCCTCGCACCACTGTTTTTTCAAACCGACTTCCCGGGGCTACATAAACCTCGCAGCCAATGATGGGTTTAATCCCTGCTCTGTGAGCCTGAGCGTAAAAATCCACTACTCCATACATTACCCCGTGATCAGTGATGGCTACCGCTTCCATCCCTTCAGATTTTACTTTATTTATCAAATCTTCAATCCGAATAGCCCCATCTAAAAGGCTATATTCGGTATGAAGATGCAAATGGGTAAAACTCATTTTCACTCCTCACTGGAAAGTACTTTAATCAAAATGTTTCTGGTCAACTCCGGGTCTGCCTGACCTCGGGTCTCTTTCATTACCTGGCCAATTAAAAACTGAAGAGCCTTTTCCTTACCACTCAGGTAATCAGCTACGCTCTGGGGATTTTTTTCAATGACTTCCTTTACTATGTTCTCCAGCTCTTTTTCATCATTTATGAGTGCCATCCCCCGTCGAGTAACAATTTCCCGTGCTCGAGCTCCACTGGTAAACATCTCTTCTAAAACGCTTTTCGCCATGGTACCGCTAATTTCTTTTCTATCTACCATCTTAAGTAACTCAGCCAAATGGGAAGGAGTAATTTTAGCCCGAGAGATAGTTGTTCCCAGTTCCTTCAAATTCCTGAAAACTTCCGTCACTATCCAATTGCAAACCATGCGGGGTTTATTAAAATTCCGCAGGGTATCTTCAAAAAAATCGGCTATTTCTCGATCTTGCACCAATATTTCTGCTTCTCCCTGAGAAAGTTCATACTGAGTCATAAATCTCTCTTCTTTTTCTAAGGGTAACTCCAAAAGCCCCGACTTTATTTCCTCAATCATTTCCGTTTTCAGAGAAAAAGGTAGCAAATCCGGATCAGGAAAATAGCGGTAATCTTCTGCCTCTTCTTTCCCTCGGGCAGAAACGGTCACCCCCTTTATCTCGTCCCAGTGGCGAGTTTCCTGAAAAACGGGTTTCCCCTCTTCTAAGAGCTTTCTCTGTCTCTCCACTTCGTAGCTCAGGGCCCGGTAAACCGAACGAAAAGAATTCATATTCTTAACTTCTACTTTAACTCCAGTAAGCGAAGAAGAAGAAAGAGAAATATTAGCGTCACAACGCAAAGATCCTTCTTCCATATTACCATCACTCACTTCCAGATAGCAAACTATGTTACGCAACATCATTAAGCAGTCTCGAGCTTCTTCAGGAGAAGACAGATCGGGCTCGGTAACTATCTCCACTAAAGGAATCCCGCACCTATTACAATCCACGCCTGATGTTCCAGGGGGGAGAAATGCTCCCTCGTGAACCAATTTGCCGGCGTCTTCTTCTATGTGTATTCTTCTGATTCTCGCCTTCTTTCTTACCCCCTGACTGTAGAATTCTAAAAAACCATCTATTCCAATGGGCAAATTGTATTGAGAGATTTGATATCCCTTAGGTAAATCGGGATAAAAATAGTTTTTACGATGAAACAGTGTCTGAGGGAGAATCTGACAATGGAGAGCCAAAGCCGCTCGGAGCGCCAACTCTACCACTTTCTGGTTGAGGACCGGAAGCGACCCCGGTAACCCCAGACACACGGGACAAACCAAAGTGTTGGGTTCCTTACCGATATAATCAGTGCTACAGCGGCAAAACATTTTTGCCTGAGTGAGCAACTGACAATGAACTTCTAAGCCAATGGTAGTAGTAAAATCGCTCATTGTCCTCTGCCCTCCTTAAGTTCGGGAAACGGAGAAGGAAGAGCCAGGAGTTTTTCTAACCAAAGAGCCAATCCCAGCAACTTTCCTTCCTCAAAAGGTCCTCCTATAATTTGCAATCCTACAGGAAGCCCTCCCTCATAGCCACAATTCAGAGAAAGAGAAGGAAGACCGGCCAGGGCTGAGGGAATGGTAAAAATATCATCTGTATACCTCTCATATAGATCTTGAGTTTCCTCCCCTAAAAAGAAAGGAAAGGAGGGAGTAGTAGGAGTAATTAAAAGATTGCACTGTTTTAAAGCTTCTTCAAAATCTTTCCTCACTAAAGTTCTCACTTTCATACTTTTCAAGTAATATTCGTCGTAATGTCCAGAACTCAGAGAATAGGTCCCCAGAATTATTCTCCTCTTCACCTCTTTACCAAAACCGAGAGTACGAGTTTCAAAATACATATCCTGTAGGTCTTCTCCTTCAACACGCAGACCATACATTACCCCATCATAGCGAGCTAAGTTAGAACTTGCTTCCGCCGAGGCCACTATGTAGTAAGCCTCTAAGGCATAATCGGTATGGGGAAGAGAAACCTCTACTAACTCCACCCCTTCCCCTTTTAGTTTCCCCAGAGCTTCCTGAATTTTTTCTCCAATCACTTTTTCTACTCTAGAAGAAAAATACTCCCGGGGAACTCCTACTTTAATTTTACGAATATCCTCTAACGAAGGAATTTCATTTCTACTAAAAGGAGGGTAAGGAGCACAGGTAGAATCCCGGCTATCTTTTCCGCTTATCACTTCTAAAATAGTGATGGCATCTTCCACTTTACGAGTGATTGGTCCTGCCTGATCTAAAGAAGAAGCCAAGCCCACCACTCCATAACGAGGAACTCGACCATAAGTAGGACGCAAACCCACCACTCCGCAAAAAGCTGCCGGTTGCCTAACTGAGCCCCCGGTGTCTGAGCCTAACGCGCAAGGAGCCTCCAGAGCACAAACACTGGCCGCTGAGCCACCACTTGAGCCTCCTGGAGTTCTTCTTAGATCCAGGGGATTATGAGTAGGACCAAAAGTGCTGTTTTCAGTAGAAGAACCCATAGCAAACTCATCCATATTGGTTTTACCCAAGATTATAGCTCCAGCCGCTTTCAGTCTTTCTACTACCGTGGCATCATAGGGAGAAACAAAATTCTCCAGCATTTTAGAGCCACAAGTAGTGGGCATACCCTGAGTACAGATGTTATCTTTAATAGCTACCGGAAGCCCCCAGAGAGGAGGGAGCTCCTCGGGCCAGTTGTCAGTTTTTTCCCGTGCTTCATTTTTCGCTTTTTCCTCATTGACGAACAAAAAAGCGTGAATCTTATCTTCCCCTTCCTCTATTCTCTCTAAAAAGATATTAACCAGCTCTAAAGGAGAAATTTTCTTTTCCTCCAGGAGATGATGATAATCCTGGATAGTAAAATCTTTAAATTCTTCTATCTTCATTTTCCTTCTCCTCTTTATCCACTATCCGAGGCACGATAAAATAACCACCTGCTACCCAGGGCGCTCCCTTGAGCACCTCTTCACTGCCTTCCCAGGCCTGGGGCTCATCAGAAAAGAAAGGAGGCTCACCCCCCCCCAGATGAGAAGTAGGAGAAACATCCTGTAGGTCGAGCTGGTTTAACTTCTCAAAATGAGCAACGATATCATTAATGTCCCGTAAAAAACTCTGTAGCTCTTCTGCAGAAAATCCCAGCTTAGAAAGCCGAGCTATTTTTTCCAATTCCGAAAGATAAACCACTTCCTTCATTTTACCACCTCCCTCTTTAAATTCCCAGCAGTTGATAAAATTCTTCCTCGGTGAGGACTTTTATCCCTCTTTCTCGAGCCACAGCTAACTTGCTCCCCGGGTTTTCTCCCACCACCACGTAATCCACCCGGGAAGAAACTGTATCAGCTACTTTTCCCCCTCTCTCTTCCACCACCACTCGAGCTTCATCTCGAGAAAACTTAGATAAAGCACCGGTAAAAACAAAAGTCTTTCCCGCCAGAGGCCCTTCTTCTCTTTTTTTCAGCTCTTCTGGCTCCACTCCTAAAGCTTTCAGTTCCTCTAACATCTGGCGATTTTGAGGGTTAGAAAAAAATTGCCTCACTGAATCTGCAACTGTAGGACCAATACCCTCTATGGCTAAAAGCTCTTCTTCCTTTGCCTCCATGAGTCTATCTAAAGAGCCAAAGTGTTCAGCCAAAAGCCGGGCCATGAATTGCCCCACATGGGGAATTCCTAAAGCATAGATGAAACGAGGTAATGCTCTTCGTTTAGACCTCTCTATGGCCCGCAGCAAGTTATCAGCTGATTTATTTCCCATTCTCTCCAGCTGCAAAAGGGTTTCTTTATTCAAACGGTAAAGGTCGGGTATGGTCTTAACCCATCCTTCCTCCACTAACCGGTCAATCAACTTTTCTCCCAATCCTTCAATATCCATAGCATCCCGAGAAGCCCAGTGACGAATTCTTTCTTTGATCTGAGCAGGACAGCTGGCATTGATACACCGCCAGGCTACTTCCCCTTCCTCTCTCACCACCCGGGAATGACAAACCGGACACTCCCCGGGCATGACGAAAACCCGCTCCTCCCCCGTTCTTCTTTCCTTTAAAACTTCAGTAATTTCGGGAATGACCTCTCCAGCTCGAGTTACTATCACCCAATCGCCAATTCTGACATCTTTCCTCTTGATTTCATCTTCATTATGCAAAGTGGCTCTCTTTACTATCGCTCCCCCTACATTTACCGGCTCCAGTATCGCCACCGGAGTGAGAATCCCTGTCCGACCCACGTTTACTTCAATATCCAAAACCTGAGTTACCGCGTAGGTAGACTGAAATTTATAAGCTATAGCCCACCGGGGGCTTCGGCTGGTGGCCCCTAAAATCTCGTGATAGGCCAGAGGATTTACCTTTATGACCAAACCATCGATATCGTAGTCTAAATTTTTTCTTTCTTTTTCCCATTTTTCATGAATGCGGATAGCTTCTTCAATATCAGAAATCAGCTCCATATGAGGATTAATCTTAAATCCCAATTCTTTAAGATAGTGCAACAATTCCCAGTGAGTGGAAGGGTAGTAGTCGCTATCAATTAAAAAAGCACCATAATTAAAAATATCCAGTTTTCTCTCTGCCGTTATCCGGGGGTCTAGCTGTCGCAAAGATCCAGCCGCGGCATTACGAGTGTTGGCAAAAAGAGGTTCTCCTCTTTGCTTTCTTTCCTCGTTCAATTTTTCCAGATCTTTCTTCCTCATGAATACCTCTCCCTGCACCTCTATTACCCGGGGCACTCTATCTCCTCGCAAGCGAAGAGGAATGCTACGAATAGTCCTCAAGTTGAGAGTAACGTCTTCCCCCACTATTCCATCTCCCCGGGTAGCTCCCCGAGTGAATACTCCATTTTCATAACGCAGATTGACCGCTAAACCATCAATTTTAAGTTCTACCACATAATCCAGGCTCTCTACTTTGAGCATCCTCTTCACTCGCTGGTCAAAATCCCGCACCTCATCAGGAGTGAAAGCATTGTTCAAACTGAGAAGTGCTCCAGAGTGAAAGAAAGGGGCAAAGCCTTCCTGCGGCTGGCCAGCCACTCTTTGAGTTGGAGAATCAGGAGTAATAAGCTCTGGATACTTGGCCTCCAGTTCTTGCAGTTTTCTGAACAGAGCATCGTATTCTTCATCACTGATTTCCGGGCTATTCAAAACATAGTAACAATAATCATGATGACGAATGATTTCACGAAGTTTTTCTATCTCACTTCTTACTTTTTCTATATCTTCCATAAAGGACTTTTTAAAAAATCTCCTTTCTCACTAAAGTATTCTGTCGCTCCGGCCCCACTGAAACTAAGGCTACCGGAATCTGAGTAAAATCTTCCACAAACTCCACAAAGTGCCGGGCCGTTGATGGTAGATCAGAATAAGAAGAAACCGAAGAAATATCTTGTTCCCATCCTTCCATCTCTTCATAAACTGGCTCACACCTCTGCCACAAGTGGGGGCTTACCGGAAAATCATCCACTTCTTCTCCTTCTATTGAATAAGCCCGACATATTTTGAGAGGTTTCAGCCCTCCTAAAACGTCCAGCTTGGTTAAAGCTAAAGAGGTAATCCCGTTTATCCTCGCAGCATAACGCAAAACTACTCCATCTAGCCACCCACAACGGCGAGGACGACCGGTAGTAGCTCCGTACTCCCCTCCCTTTTCTCGCAGGTAGTCTCCCACTTCTCCTCGCAGTTCGGTAGGAAATGGCCCTTCTCCCACTCGAGTAGTGTAGGCCTTGCACACTCCCAGCACTTCCAGATTAGAAATCAGTCCCAGCCCCACTCCCAGTAATGACCCTGCCACCACAGGATAA
>JAKPIQ010000086.1 GCA_029549715.1 Candidatus Atribacteria bacterium
TCCCCCCGGTAGCCGAGCTGCCTCAGCGGGAAGTTTTATCGTTATGGCTTCTCATCACGCTTTTATGAGCCCCAACACTACCATTGGTGCTGCTCATCCTGTAACTGTGGAAGGACAGGAAGTAAGTGAAAAAATAGTCAACGACACAGCTTCTTTCATTAGAACTTTAGCAGAAACTCGAGGACGCAATCCAGAAATAGCGGAAAAAATGGTTAGAGAAAGCATTTCCCTCACCGAAAAAGAAGCCCAAGAAAAAGGTATGATCGACGGAATCGCTGAGAGCCCGGAAGAAATTATAGAATTTTTAGGGATTAAAAACCCTCAGATTATAGAAGTAAAAATGAAAGAAAAGGAAAAATTCCTTCACTTTCTCCTCAACCCTACCCTAGCTTATCTCTTTTTAGTGATTGGCGCTCTGGGAATTATATTTGAGCTTTCTAACCCTGGAGCCATCATCCCCGGCGTTTTTGGAACTATACTGCTACTTTTGGCTTTTTATGCTTTTTCCATTTTTCCCGTTAATTTAGCTGGCATTCTGTTCATCTTTTTAGGGCTCTTACTTTTTATTCTGGATCTTTTAGTCACTCCGGGAATAGGAGTACTAACTGCAGGAGGTGCAGTAGCCCTATTTTTTGGTTCCTTGATGCTCTTTGATATTCAAGGAGGAGTAACGCTACCACTAAATGTTATCATAACCACTGTAGTTTGTGTCGCGGTATTCTTCGTATTCGCCCTGGGTATGGCTCTAAGAGCAATGAAAAAAAGGGTAGTAACGGGGATAGAATCTTTAATTGGACAAACAGGCATAGCTAAAGAAGATTTGAATCCCGAGGGTTTCATAATAGTAGAGGGAGAACTATGGTGGGCCAGAGCAGAAAGCCCGGTTAAAAAAGGAGAAAAAGTGATCGTCTCTCAAAAAGAGGGGCAAACTTTAATAGTTAAAAAGGAGGAATCAAAATGAGTGTAGTAATCTGGGTAATAGTAGTTATTGCAATTATTTTTCTAGCCTCGGCAATTCGAGTAGTAAGAGAGTATGAGAGAGGAGTGATTTTCCGCCTAGGGCGCCTGGTGGGGGCAAAAGGACCGGGGCTTTTCTTTGTCGTACCATTTATCGATCAGTTTATTAAAATAGACCTGAGAGTGGTAACTATGGACGTTCCCAAACAGTCTCTTATTACCCGGGATAACGTTCCCGTTACCGTGGACGCGGTAGTTTATTTTCGAGTGCTAAGCCCTGAGGATGCAATAACTAAAGTAGAAAACTATATAGCTGCTACTTCTCTAATTTCCCAAACTACTCTCCGCAGTGTGGTGGGACAATCAGAGCTGGACGAGCTTCTTATTCACCGGGATAAAATAAATGAGGCTCTACAAAAAATAATTGATGAAAAAACCGACCCCTGGGGGATAAAAGTATCAGCAGTAGAAATCAAAGAGGTAACTCTTCCTGAAGAACTGAAAAGAGCTATGGCTCGACAGGCAGAGACCGAAAGAGAGAGAAGAGCGAAAATAATTAGCGCCGAAGGGGAATTCCAGGCGGCAGAAAAACTCTCTCAAGCAGCTGAGATTATTGCCAGAAACCCCGTTGCCTTACAGTTACGCTATCTTCAAACCTTAAGCGATATCTCAGCAGAGACTGCTACAACAATATTTTTCCCCCTCCCCCTGGAGTTTTTGAAAGCCTTTGGAATAAAGGATTAA
>JAKPIQ010000087.1 GCA_029549715.1 Candidatus Atribacteria bacterium
CAACGAGCGGAGATCCGGAAGTCAGGAGACCTGCCTGAAATTATCCCAGCCACTCTTCGTGGAAAGAGGAGGTGGGAAAATTTCCTGGATTCCGCCCCAGAAAAGAGGATAGTCCCTCTCTTCCCCCCTCCTCCACTATAACATAGTAGGAGGAAACTGTATGTCCAAAAAAAGTAGTATAGCTAAAAGTAAAGTGGTCGTTTTCGTGATGGGATTGTGGTTTTTCGCTTTTACCCTCGCCTGGGGAGCTCAAGCGACAACTATTTGTGATGATGTGGGGAGAGAGGTGGAAATTCCTTCTCCCTGTGAGCGGATTATTTCTCTTTCTCCCAGTAATACGGAAATAGTTTTTGCGCTCTCTCTTGGCGAAAAGCTGGTGGGAGTTACTACCTACTGTAATTATCCGGAAGAAGCACGAGAGAAAGAGAAAGTGGGAACTCTTAATGAGATTAACTTAGAAAAAGTAGTAGAGCTGGAGCCGGATTTAGTTTTAGCCAGTTCCTTAACTCCTCCCGAAGTAGTAGAGCGACTGGGGGGTCTCGGAATCACTGTTTTTGTGCTAGATCCTCATAGTATCGATGAAGTAATAGGAGATATAGAAAAAGTAGGGATAATATCAGGAGCGGAGGATAAAGGACAAGAGTTAAAAGAAGCTATGGAGCAAAAAATCGAGGAGGTAAAAAGCAAGGTTTCCCATCTTTCTCCAGAGGAGAGGCCTACAGTTTTTCACCTCATCTGGCACGAACCGCTGTGGACTGCTGGGAAAGATACCTTCATTAACGAGTTTATTACCCTCGCCGGGGGGCAGAATGTAGTTGCTGACCTATCCGGTTATATCACGGTAGATCTGGAAGAATTTGTTCGTCGCAACCCTGATATCATCACCGTGGTGGAAAATCCAGGAGAGGGGGGAGACCTCTCTTACCAATTTTTGCTCTCTGATAGCCGTTTACGGGTGGTTAAAGCAATCCAGGACCATAAAGTTTTCCCGGTTGATGGCGATATTGTTTCTCGCTCTGGCCCTCGAGTAGTGGATGCTCTTTATATGTATGCCTGTATAATCCATCCGGAAATCTTTGGAGAATATGAGTATCAAAAATAAAAAAAGGCTCATCTATCCAGGGCTTTTGATCCTGGTTTTAGGGAGTATTTTCTTAGCTCAAGGTTTTGGGGGAGGGAGATATCAGATTTCTGATTCTCTTTCCCTCTTTTCTTCATCTACTCTTTCTCCCTCGGAAAGGATAATATTATTTGAGATTCGCCTGCCCCGGGTTATTCTCTCTTTTTTAGTGGGAGGAAGTCTTTCCCTGGGGGGAGCAGCGCTACAGGGAGTCTTTCAAAATCCTTTGGTAGATCCTTATGTCCTGGGTATTAGCTCTGGTGCTGCTCTGGGAGCGGTGATTGCTATTTTGAGTGGCGTATATCTGGGATTTTTCACCATTCCCCTTTTTGCTTTTTCTATGGCTCTTTTTAGCGCTTTTCTGGTTTTTCATCTGGGAAAAGTGGGGAAGAAGTTTCCCCTGGAGGTTTTGCTTTTAGCCGGCATAGGAGTAGGATTTTTTTTCTCTGCTCTGGTATCTCTGGGAATGTTTTTAGCCGGAGAAGACCTGCACCAGTTAATTTTCTGGACTATGGGAGGATTCTGGAATAGTAGCTGGCGAGAAGTGAAAATGGTTTTACCTTTTTTAATTGTGGGCCTTCCGGTTTTAGTCTCTTTTTCTCGAGAACTTAATGCTTTTCTTCTGGGAGAAAAGGTGGCAGAAAGCCTGGGAGTAGAGGTAGAAAAAGTTAAAAAGTGGCTGCTTCTTGTAGTTTCACTTCTGGTGGCTTCCGCTGTAGCGGTGAGTGGAGTTATCGGGTTTGTGGGGCTGGTAGTGCCACATTTAATTCGCCTTCTGGGGATTAGAGACCACCGTCATCTCCTTCCTTTTTCTTTTCTTTTAGGAGGAGGAGTGCTTCTGTGGGCTGACACTTTAGCTCGCACTATTTTAAACCCCGTGGAATTACCGGTGGGAATCATAACTAATCTTTTAGGTGTTCCCTTCTTTATTTATCTTTTACAAAAGAGGAAGAGAAATCCGTGAAAGAATATCTGCAGGTGGAAGACCTTTCTTTTTCTTATTCGAAGAGGAAGGTTTTAGATAAACTTGCTTTTAGTGTGAAAGAAGGAGAATTAGTAGGAATAGTAGGACCCAATGGGGCAGGGAAAAGCACCTTGCTTCATCTCCTGGCTGGCTTAATTACCCCCGAGGGAGGAGAAATTATCATAGGAGGGAAGGAGGCCAGGTTTTTATCTCGGCGGATGTGGTCAAAAAAAGTGGCAGTGGTGTTTCAGGAAATTCCCCAGAACTTAGAGCTCACTTCTCAAGAAGTAGTGAGCATGGGAAGGCTTCCCCATTTGGGGAGATGGCAGAGAGAAAGAGAAGTTGATGAGGAGAAAGTCTTCTGGGCTATGAAGATAACCTCCACCACGGTCTTTTCTGACCGGCGGTTTTCGGAGCTCTCAGGAGGAGAAAAACAAAGAGTAATGATTGCTCGCGCTCTGGCTCAAGAGCCAGAGCTGCTGCTACTGGATGAGCCTACCAGCCACCTGGATGTTTTACATCAGCTGGAAATTATGGATATTCTTCTTGAACTCAGAGCGGGAGGAGTGGCCATTGTTTCAGTTTTCCATGATCTGAACCTGGTTTCTCAGTTTTGTGATAAGGCGCTTCTCCTGAAAGAAGGGAGGATG
>JAKPIQ010000096.1 GCA_029549715.1 Candidatus Atribacteria bacterium
GCGCCCCAAATCTCAACTGAAAAATACTTTGCGGCTGATCGAAAAGCAAAGCGGGCTGGAAGGCTACCTTTTACGCCCTTTATCAGCAAAGCTTCTTCCTCCCACCATTCCCGAAGAACAAGGCTGGGTAAAAAGAGAAGAACTCCTCGATTTACAGGGAAGAGGAAGAAAAAGGCAGTTAGAATTAGCGGAAAAGTGGGGGATAAAACACTTCTCTCCACCGGCAGGGGGTTGTCTTTTAACCGATCCTAATTTCTCCCGAAGGTTAAAAGATTTGTGGGAAAGCGAAGAAGCTTATAATTTTGAGAGCGTGGAGCTCTTGAAAATAGGAAGACACTTTCGCCTTGGTCCTTCTTTTCGGCTGGTGGTGGGAAGAAACCAGGCAGAAAATGAAAAACTGAAAGAATTTATCCAGGAAGGTGATATACTGTTTTTCCCTGGGGAGGGGAAAGGTCCCCTTGCTCTGGGTCGGGGAAAAGCTGATGAGCCCCTCTTCCAGGAGGCGGCTTCGCTTCTGGCCCGCTATATTTCCTCCTCGAGAGATATAATTCCTGTAGGCATAAAAAAAGCCGGATCGATTTTAGAAATATTAGAGGTAGAGAGAATGAGCGAAGAAGAAGTAAAAAAGCGGATGATTTAAGAGGTGAATTATGAGAATAAAAGATAATATTACCCAGCTGGTAGGGAACACTCCTTTGGTGAGGCTGGGTAAAATTGGAAAAGATTTACCAGGTGAGCTGGTGGCAAAATTAGAGTTTTTTAACCCCTGTGGGAGCATAAAAGACCGAATTGCGATGACAATGATAGAAGAAGCAGAAAAACAGGGCCGGCTTAAAACCGGGTCTTTAGTGGTAGAGCCTACCAGTGGTAATACCGGTATCGGCTTAGCTTTTGTGTGCGCCTCAAGGGGATACCGCCTCCTTCTGGTTATGCCCGAAAATGTTTCAGTAGAGAGGCGGAAAATCTTGACCCGCCTGGGGGCTGAAATCGTTCTCACCTCTGCTTCCCAAGGCATGCCAGGAGCAATAGAGAGAGCCCAAAAAATTGCAGAAGACACCCCGGGAGCTTTTATGCCCCAGCAATTTGAAAACCCGGCCAACCCCCGTGCTCATCGAGAAACCACCGCCCGGGAAATCTGGGAAGATACCGATGGTGAGGTAGATATGGTAGTGGCAGGAGTAGGAAGTGGTGGAACCATCACCGGGATTGCTCAGGCTCTCAAAGAGAAAAAACCAGCTTTTCGAGCGGTGGCAGTAGAGCCCCTCCGCTCTCCGGTTCTCTCGGGAGGCTCTCCCGGACCACACTCCATTCAGGGAATTGGAGCAGGATTCATTCCCCCGGTTTTAAAACTGGAGCTCATAGATGAGGTAATTACTGTTGAAGATAGCGACGCCTTTTTGATGTCTGAGCGCCTGGCAAAGGAAGAAGGAATACTGGCAGGCATTTCCTCCGGAGCGGCTTTGTGGGGAGCGATGCAGGTAGCCAGCCGGGAAGAAAATAGAGGAAAACTCATTGTAGCGATCATTCCCGATACCGGGGAGCGCTACCTATCTCTTTGGTGAGCAAAGTGGCGAAAAAGGTATTGGTAGCTATGAGCGGGGGAGTAGATTCTTCGCTATCCTGTGTTTTGCTCCTACAGAGAGGGTTTGAAGTTGCGGGAGTAACGATGAATTGGGAGAAAAAGGATGGAAACTATGCTGGTGCGAAGGGAACAATCATTGAAGAGGCCCGACAAGTTTGTCGCGCCCTCGGTATCGCCCATTATGTGGTGGATTTTTCCCAGGAGTTCGAAGAGTTGGTTATTGAGGATT
>JAKPIQ010000005.1 GCA_029549715.1 Candidatus Atribacteria bacterium
CAGCAGCTGCTCTTCTACCCCAAACCACAGTTTCCTTAGAGCAAGCGGTAAGTGCAGCATTAAGCACCAAGCAAGATAGAGCTGCAGTGGAGGCAAAATTGGTAGAAGAAGAAAGTAATATAGTTTATGTTATTAAGCTGGATAATGGAGAAGAAATAAGAGTAGACGCAACCACAACTGAAGAAGTTCCAACTGAGGAGCCTACCACAGAAGTTGAAGAACAATCTGAGGAAGCTCCAGCTGAGGAAGAACTTACTACACCAGCGGAGGAAAGTTCAGAGGTCCCGGCTGAAGAAGCACCAGCGGAAGAACCCACAGAAGCTCCAGTTGAGGAAGAACCCACAGAAGCTCCAGTTGAGGAGCCTGTTTTTTGAAAAGTAAACCCTATCTCCTCCTTTAAATCAATACCCCGAGGAAGGGCCGGACGGCCCTTCCTCCCTCTTTAAACTTTTCCTTCATCAGATGCTAATCAAAAAATTTAAGTTCAGGAGTAAAATTCCCTATTTCATAATAGATTTTTTACTTATTCTTAGTTTTTGTTTTTAGCCTTGCTGCTCGCGCCTTTTTAATGTTTTCTGCTCCGGTCTCTATTGAGCAGGCGTGGGTTTTCTTTTTCTGGAACATTTTCTATCCTGAGTCTTGAATATATCACCTTCTATATATTCAGGTTTAGAAGATAGGCAATTCTATGAGCTTTTGAGCATCTTCGGCATCAGGAATCAGCTCTTTCCCTTCTATATGCGTATTACTTTTACCTATAAGCCACACAAGAATATCCCGGTAGTCACTTCCCCCTTTCTCAGAAAGACACAAGATATGACCTTTTCTCCTCCATCATGAGAGCAAAGGGTAGTGAATTCTTCCCGAGGATGCACGATGATGCAAAAGTGCTTATCTTCCCCTAGTCTTCCCCATTTTAGCTCGGTCTCTTCCCTGGGGCTGGGCTAAAGTGCGCTGGCGATGCAACGCCGCCTTCCAGGGTTTCTGGGCTTTTTTAATATTTTTTTTGGCTGGCTCAACCTGTTTTTTAGTAGCCATTTTCTTCCCTCCTTACATTAAAAAATTTACTCTTACCGAGAATATTATAAATCTATGCTAAACAAAAATCCAATTTACCTCTCCAACAATGGGGTCAACCAACTGCAGGATATTTTATTTTCCTCTATTAATAGTTCAGGCCCCTCCTGTAGCTAATGGGTCAATAGGCTATCCTGGTTGGCAGAGGACATTTATCTACTGAACAGACATGCTCTCGAGTGGTATGGAGTAATAAGTCTCTTTTATTTCATCCTTCTCGGTAAGATTGAAACTCCCGCTCCAACCTTTTCTTTCTTCTTCCCGACTGGCTCAATTCTTTCCCTGGTGTTTCCTTAGAAAGTCATAAAATCTGCATCTCTTAGAGAGTATGGAAAATAACTCCCATCCCTCTCCCCAACTTATATACCACTAAAACCGGCTGGTAAACCTGCAACAAGTTTACGCTAATTAAAACATCTAAAAAGAATCATGGGGGAAAGGCAAGACGAAAAGTAAGAAGAAAGAAGGCCTCACTACCCGCAGGAATTAATAGCTCGGTAAAGCTTTATCAGCGCGGTAAGGATAAAATACAGGAGAGTTTTACCTGTTCAGGCCCAGATATCCTTCTATAAATATAGTACTATTTTCCTATTAAAATATAGTACTATTTTCCTATTTAATTTTTTTAAAATGATGAGAGAATATAAATATGAAGATTGGGAGAAATCTCCCAGAGGAGGAGCGGACATGAATAAAGGAAGGTTACATTACACGCTGTCTTTAGTAGTGGTATTAAGTTTTTTGCTGATTTTAGGTTTGTCGGGATGTAGCACTTTAACATCGGGCGAGAAGGATTTTTCTGGTCCTACACGGGGTTTTGGTGAGAGTTCACCAGACACATTTCCTCTCTATGCCGGTCAGAATACTGATGTAGGAGAAGTAAAGGTCTGGAATGATGGCGAAAAGGTGTATGTGAAATATCAACTTAGCGAAGAGGCCCTTGCAGAGGGCTGGCGCATTTACGAAACGCATTTAGCAGTCGGCACTACTCTGGAAGATATCCCCAGAAATAAGCCAGGTAATCCGCAGGTGGGACATTTCCCATTAGGAGATAAGAGCTTAGGTGGAGTAGCAGAAGCTGGTCCATATTACATATCTCTAGAGGAACTTGGTGTAGACTGTGGTGAGAATATTATTATTGCTGCCCATGCGGTGGTAAAGAAGTCTGTTGCGGAAAAGGGAGAAACTGCCTGGGGTGGAACAGAAGATTTTCCTGGTAAAAACTGGGCAACCTACTTTACCTACACTGTTGCATGCGAAGAAGAAGAGCAAGAGCCAACACAAGGTTGCTCGCATGGATAT
>JAKPIQ010000120.1 GCA_029549715.1 Candidatus Atribacteria bacterium
AAGTGAAATAGTTAAAAAAGGTCCGGACCGGTGTCCTCATCGTTCTTTATTTTTTGCTACCGGTCTTACTCGAGAATCTTTAGATAGACCTTTAATTGGCATTGCCAGTTCTTTTTCTGACTTAGTTCCTGGACACATCCATATGCGAGAACTGGAGAGATTTATAGAGCGGGGAATAGAAGCAGGAGGAGGAACTCCTTTTGTTTTTGGTCTTCCAGCCATATGTGATGGTATTGCCATGGGACATGAAGGGATGAGGTTCTCTCTTCCCAGCCGGGATGTGATTGCTGATGGAGTAGAAGCAGTAGCCCAGGGACATGCTCTCGATGGGTTGGTTCTTTTAACCAATTGCGATAAAATAACGCCGGGTATGCTTATGGCTGCTGCTCGCCTGAATCTTCCCACTATAGTCGTAACCGGTGGTCCCATGCTCTCGGGAGTTTACCGGGGAAGAAGACTTTCCTTTGTCCGGGACACCTTTGAAGCTGCTGGAAAGTACCACAAAGGAGAAATTAGCTTAGAAGAGTTAGAAGCACTGGAGATGGAGGCCTGTCCAGGAGCAGGCTCTTGTCAGGGTTTATATACCGCTAACACCATGGCCTGTCTTACTGAAACCATGGGGCTGAGTTTACCCGGATGTGCCACTGCTCTTGCTATATCGGCTCAAAAAAGAAGAATTGCCTATGAAAGCGGGAAAAGAATTGTGGAGCTGGTAAAAGAAAATATCACCGCCCGCCATATTCTCAATGAAAAATCTTTGCGCAATGCCATAAAGATGGATTTATCTTTGGGAGGGTCAACCAATACCGTCCTTCATCTTTTAGCCTTAGCTCAGGAGCTGGGGATTTCCGCCATTTCCCTCACTACTTTTGACGAGCTATCCCGGAAAATACCACATCTTGTGATGCTCCGGCCAGGAGGAGAGCTTTTCTTAGAGGACTTCCATTTTGCCGGAGGAATTCCTGCCGTAGAAAAAACCTTGGGAGAGCTCTTAGAAGACAATCTCACGGTTTCGGGAAAAACCGTGAGGGAAATTCAAAAAGAGGTAGAAGAGATAGATATAGATAGAGAAGTAATCCGCGCCCTGGATAATCCTCATTCCCCAGAGGGAGGAATAGCTGTACTTTACGGCTCCTTAGCTCCCGATGGAGCGGTGGTAAAGCAATCGGCAGTGGAGCCAGAAATGATGGTGTTTCGAGGAAAAGCTATTTGTTTCGATAGCGAAGAAGAAGCCATGGAAGCTATCACTAACCAGGAAGTATCTCCGGGTTCCGTGATAGTTATTCGCTTTGAAGGACCAAAAGGAGGGCCGGGAATGCGGGAAATGTTAGCTCCCACTTCTGCTGTAGTGGGAATGGGTCTGAGCAAAGAAGTGGCTTTAATCACTGATGGTCGTTTCTCCGGAGGAACTCGGGGACCCTGTATCGGACATATTGCTCCTGAGGCTTTTGAAGGAGGACCCATAGCTTTAATCCGCGAGGGAGATGAAATCCTCATCGACATTCCTCACCGCCAGATAGAGCTCCTGGTAAGCAAAGAAGAATTAGAGAGGAGAAAGAAAGATTTTACTCCCCCTCCTCCTAAATATAAAACTGGGCTCCTGGGGCGCTATATCAAGCTTGCTCGCCCCACTTCTCAAGGAGCGAGTATGGAATAAAGGAGAGTGATGAAGTTGAAAATAAGAGGAGCTCAGATGTTAATTGAGCTTTTGAAAAGAGAAGGAGTGGAGGTTATATTCGGTTATCCAGGAGGAGCAGTGATTGATATCTATGATGCCTTGATGGATGATAGCGATATAACCCACATTCTGGTAAGACACGAACAAGGAGCGGCTCATGCTGCTGATGGCTATGCCCGCACTACAGGTAAAGTGGGGGTGTGTATGGCCACCTCAGGCCCAGGAGCCACTAATCTGGTGACCGGGCTTGCCAATGCTTATATGGATTCGGTGCCTTTAGTGGCTATCACCGGACAGGTAGCCACGAGCCTTATAGGTAAAGATGCTTTCCAAGAGGCGGACACCACTGGAATAACCATGCCCATTACCAAACATAATTTTTTGGTAACCAGCCTTGAAGAACTCCCCATTGTCGTCCGGCAGGCTTTTTATATTGCTTCCACCGGAAGACCAGGACCTGTGGTTATTGACCTACCCAAGGATATTCAGCAACAAGAGGGAGAATTTATCTTTCCTGAGAAAATTAAAATAAATGGATATCGACCCACTTATCGAGGGCATACTAACCAGATAAAGGCTGCCGCTCAGACTATCCAGGAAGCAGAGAGACCCGTTTTAATCGCTGGAGGAGGAGTGATATCCTCCGGAGCTTCAGAGGCGCTTTTGAAGTTAGCAGAAAAAGCTGATATTCCGGTTACTCATACTTTAATGGGAAAAGGAGCTTTCCCCGAAAGCCATCCTCTCTCTTTAGGGATGCTGGGAATGCATGGAACTTACTGGGCTAATAAAGCAGTGATGAATTGTGACCTTTTAATCGCTGTAGGTATGCGCTTTGACGATCGGGTAACGGGAAATCTGGCCACTTTTGCCCCTCGAGCTCGGATAATCCATGTTGATATCGACCCGGCAGAAATAGGAAAAAATGTTAAGCCTTCTATCCCCATAGTGGGGGATGCTAAGATGGTGCTCTCAGAACTAGAAAAGTATGTAGAAGAGAAAAGACGTTCTGCCTGGAGAGGAAAAACAGAAGAGTGGAAAAAGGAGTATACTCCTCAAGTGCAAGAAGGACTTTCTTCCCGCCGGGTGATAGAGAAAATTTACGAGCTCACTCACGGTGATAACCCCATTGTAGTTACTGACGTGGGGCAGCACCAGATGTGGGCAGCACAAATATACCGCTGTGAAGCACCACGCCGATGGGCAAGCTCAGGGGGCCTCGGAACAATGGGCTATGGACTACCTGCCTCCATTGGTGCTCAAATAGGTAATCCTGACCGTTTGGTAGTTTTAATCAGTGGAGACGGGAGTATTTTTATGAAAATCCAGGAGCTGGTTACTGCAGTCAATTATTGCTTACCCATCAAGATTTTTGTCATTAACAATTCTTATTTAGGTATGGTTCGGCAATGGCAGGGTTGCCTCTATGGAGGACGCTACTCCTGTACCAGGCTTCAAAATCCTGATTTAGCCAATTTAGTCCGGGCTTTTGGAGGAGAAGGCTTCAAAGTAGAAAAAGAAGAAGAACTGGAGGAAGCTATCTCCAGAGCTTTGGAAGTGAAGGACAAGCCGGTATTGGTGGATTGTAGAGTAACGGAAGAAGAAAATGTGCTACCCTTTGTTCCTCCTGGGAAGTCACTGGAAGAGATGATTCTGGAATAAAAAAGAGAAGGAGGTGCCCAGTGGAACACATCATTTCTGTTTTAGTAGAGAACAAGCCCCGTGTTTTAGCCCGGGTTTCTTCTCTTTTTGCTCGGCGAGGATATAACATAGAAAGCTTAGCCGTAGGCCCTACTCACGACCCTACTATTTCTCGTATCACTTTAGTGGTAGAAGGAAATACCGATACTCTAGAACAAATAACCAAGCAACTTTATAAGCTCATCGATGTTATAAAAGTGGGAGATTTCACTCAAGCCAGTTATGTAGACCGAGAGTTAGCCCTGATTAAAGTAAACGCCTCCTCGGATGTCCGAGCAGAAATAGTGCAAACGGTGGAGATATTTAGAGCCCGGGTAGTAGATGTAGAGGAAAGGAGTTTGATTATAGAAGTAACCGGTACTCCAGATAAAATTGATGCCTTAGAGCAGCTATTGCGCAAATACGGCATCATAGAAATGACTCGAACGGGGCGAATTGCCTTGGCTCGAGGAAGCCAATCTTTACAAGAAAAATAACTTATAAAATAAAAAGGGAGGTTTTATTATGAGTAAAGTATACTACGATGAAGATGCCAATCTCGAGGTTTTGCAAGGTAAGACAATTGCCATAATCGGTTTTGGAAGCCAGGGAAGCGCTCAAGCCCAGAACCTGAGAGATAGTGGATTGGAGGTTATAGTGTCAGATTTACCT
>JAKPIQ010000090.1 GCA_029549715.1 Candidatus Atribacteria bacterium
GCGATACCTGAGGCACCATTGGCTAGAAGTTGAGGGAAGGCCGCTGGTAAAACCACCGGTTCCTCTAGCGATTCATCAAAATTAGGAACAAAATCTACCGTATCTTTTTCTAAGTCTCGGAGCATTTCTGAGGCAATAGGAGACATTCGGACTTCAGTATAGCGCATGGCTGCTGGAGGGTCTCCATCGATGGAACCAAAGTTACCATGCCCATCTACTAAAGGATAACGATAAGTGAAGTCCTGGGCCATGCGCACTAAAGCATCATAAACCGCCATGTCTCCATGAGGATGATATTTACCCAGCACATCTCCCACCACCCGAGCGCTTTTTTTATAAGGCTCGTTATGGCGGAGATTCATCTCCGCCATAGCATAGAGGATACGCCTCTGCACTGGCTTCAAGCCATCCCGCACATCGGGGAGAGCCCTCCCCACGATGACGCTCATAGCATAGCTCAGGTAAGCATCCTTCATTTCCTTATTTACATCTACTGGAACAACTTTTCCTGTTTCTTTCATAAACTATCTCCTTATATGTCCAGGTTTACCACTTCCCGGGCGTGTTCCCGGATAAAGTCTCGACGAGGTTCTACTGCATCTCCCATTAAAACACTAAAAATTTCTTCCGCTTCAATGGCATCCTGTACCGCAACTTGCTTTAAAGTGCGGGTTTCTGGGTTCATAGTAGTAACCCATAGCTGTTCGGGGTTCATTTCTCCCAGACCTTTATAGCGCTGGATGGTATATTTTTTCCCTTGCAATCCTTGCAAGACCTGTTCCAACTCTTCATCATCAAAAGCATAGTAATCGTTCCTCCCCTCTCGCACTCGATAAAGAGGAGGAAGAGCAATATAAATGTTCCCTCCTTCTACCAGAGGCTTCATATACCGGTAGAAAAAGGTAAGAAGAAGAGTGCGGATGTGAGCCCCGTCTACATCAGCATCGGTCATAATGATAACTTTATGATAACGCAATTTTTCCCGGGAAAAATCAAAGCCCAGGCCACAACCCAGGGCAGCAGCAATGTTCCTGATTTCCTGGTTAGAGAGGATGCGGTGAATATTGGCCTTTTCCACATTCAGAATTTTACCCCGGAGAGGCAAGATGGCCTGAAACCTCCGGTCCCGGGCCTGTTTAGCTGAGCCTCCTGCCGAATCACCCTCCACGATGAAAATTTCTGCTATCTCCGGATTCCTCTCTGTACAATCGGCCAATTTCCCGGGAAGAGAAATAGAATCCAGGCTATCCTTTTTCCGAGCTAGCTCCCGAGCACGCTTGGCGGCCAGGCGCGCTCTCACTGTCTGCATCACTTTTTCCATGATAGATCTAGCGAGGTCCGGATTTTCCTCAAAAATAGAAGAAAGAGAGGAAAAAGTAACTTCCTCCACCAGGCTTCTAGCTTCGGGGTTGCCTAATTTAGTTTTAGTCTGCCCCTCAAATTGGGGGTTGGGGATTAAAACATTGACCACCGCACACAGCCCTTCTCGAACATCATTTCCCATGGGGGTTTCCTCCTTGTCTTTCAGGATACCCCGCTTTTCTCCATAGTGGACGATTGCCCGGGTGAGAGCGCTCTTGAACCCAGTAACATGGGCTCCCCCCTCATCGGTGCGAATGTTATTGGCAAAAGAGAGAATGTTCTCTACATATCCATCATTGTACTGGATAGCTACCTCCACCTTTATTCCTTCTTTTTCCCCTGAAAAATAAATGGGCTCGGGATGTAGTACTTCTTTACCCCGATTAAGATGAGAAACTAAAGCGGAAATCCCTCCTTCAAAATGATAGACCTTTTCCTCGGGCTCCTCGGCTTGTGTCTCATCACGAAAAACGATGGTCAACCCCGGGTTTAGAAAAGCCAGCTCTTTGAGTCGCTGAGATATTATGTCTCCCCGGAAACGAGTATCAGGGAAAATCAAAGAATCAGGCTTAAAGTGAATCACCGTTCCGGTGTGTTCGCTAATCCCTGTTTCTCTTATCTCTCCCTGGGGCTTCCCCCGTTTATATCTCTGCTTCCACACCTTCCCCTCCCGATGAATTTCCACTTCCAACCACTCCGAAAGAGCATTAACCACTGATACTCCCACTCCGTGCAAACCCCCGGAGATCCGATAAGCCGTTCCATCAAATTTTCCCCCGGCATGCAAGCGGGTTAAAACCACTTCCACTGCTGATTTACCCACCGCCTGGTGGGTCTCTACTGGTATACCTCGCCCATCATCTACCACTCTTACGCTGCCGTCTTTGAGAAGAGTTACCTCAATCCGACTACAGAAGCCCATCACTGCTTCATCAATACTATTATCTACCACCTCAAACACCAGGTGATGCAGCCCCTCTGTTCCTAGATTACCGATATACATGCTGGGGCGCTTTCTAACCGCCTCTAATCCTTCCAAAACCTGGATATCACTTACTCCATAGCTTTGTTCTCTTTTTTCCACCAAAACTTTATCACCCCATCAATGACATTGAATTTTAATTTTCTTTATCTCTAAGCCTTCCTCCTGGAAGCGCTGGATAATATCTGGTATACATTTCTTCACCTCTAAAGTCCACAGGGGGTCATCTACTTCCAGATAGAGAACCCCTTCCCGCAACTTGCCGGGACGACAAAAATCAGCTAACTGAGGAAACCATTCTCCAAAGCGAGAAAGTAAAATAAAAGTATGTACCGGCGAAAAAAGCCCCTCTTTTTTTAAGAAACTCTCTAACACCTCTCCTAAAGGAGTAGGCTTGCCAAAGGAAGATTTAACCTCTTTTTCCCTCATTTATTCCTCTTTTTCGATCTTTCCTCCCTCCACCCGGAACATAGATAAAGAATGAGCACCTCTCATCTTTTTTATTTCCTCTTCTTCAGTGGTGGTTAAAAATATTTGGCCTTTACTTCCTATTTCCTGCCAGAGCAAGTGCCTTCTTTTCCTATCCAGCTCGGAAAAAATATCATCCACCAATATCACTATTTCTCTCCGGTAAATAGACCTCATAAGAGCTGTCTCTGCCAGACGTAAAGAGACAGCCATTCTCTTTTTCTCCCCCTGGGAGGCAAAACCTCGAGCTTCTCTACCTTGCAGGAGAAACACTATATCATCCCGATGAGGACCAAAAAGAGTAACTCTTTTTTCTCTTTCTTCTTCCTGAGTTTTTTCTTTAGCTCGACGCAGACCTTCTTCTACTCCCTCTTCCCATCGGTACCCCAAGGAATGGTAAACTACTGAAAGAGAAGTGTTCTCTCCGGAGAGTCGATGGTAAAAGCTCTGAAGAGAGGGAACAAATTGACGGAGATACCGAAGGCGGGTCTCCACTATCTGAGCTCCCCGATTAACCAATCTTTCCCCATATACCTCCACCACATCCTGAGAAGCCCCCTCTCGAAGGAGAAAGTTGCGGCGATAAAGAAGTTTTTCATATTCTCTGAGCCACCGACTGTAAGGAGAATAAAGAAAAGAAATCGCCTCGTCTAAAAAATCTCTCCGCTCTTGAGGAGGACCTTCTACAATCTCTCGGTCGTGGGGAAAATAAGCCACCACAGGAAGGGTGGTCTTTCGAGCTTCTCTCTTCCCGTCTCTTTTCCATTCCTTTCTTCCCTCCTTTCTTACCACTACCTCCCGGGTAAAGTAAAGATTTTCTTCCCTGAATCGAGCTTTCAAGTAGGAAAAATCCTCCCCCCATCTAATCATCTCCTCATCTTTTGCTCGTCGGGGAGATGTTCCCCGAGCCAAAAGGAATAAGGCCTCCAGAAAATTCGTTTTACCCTGGGCATTGTCTCCCACCACTACGGAGACCTTTTCTGGAAAACATAACTTAACCTTTTCCAAATTTCTCCAGTTAGTTAACTCTATTTCCTCTACATACATCACTATTCCTTGATTTCTACTGGCATTATAATATGCTGTAGAGAATCTTCCACCTCCCATAACTTCGCCGGAGTAAACTCTCCACTTATCCCCAGTATCACTCTTTCCTCCGAGAAAGCTCGTAAAGCCTCCAGGAGATATTGAGCATTAAAAAATACTCTTATTTCCTCCCCTTTTACCTCTACGTCTACCTCTTCTTTGGCTATCCCTATCTCCGGGGAGGAAGAGGTAAGCTCTATTTTATTCTCTCCCACGGAGATCTCCACTATAGGGCTTTCGGGAGAAACTAGTGTTACTCTCTTCAGAGATTCTTCAAACTCTGATCGAGGAATATATACCTGAGTTACAAAATCCCGGGGGATAACCCTGTCGTAGTTAGGATACTCTCCTTCAATAAGACGAGAAAAGAGAGAGGTGTCTTCCAGCTGAAAAGAAATCTCTCCTTTCCCAGGAATGATATTTACTTCTCCCTCCTTTAGTAGACGAATGACCTCCGTTACTCCTCTTAAGGGAACGATGCACTGGATTACCTCCTCTTCTACCTCTCCGCTAATTTCTATGCTACATACTCCCAGACGGTGGTCGTCACTGGCTACCAGCTCCAACTTCCCTCCCTCTTTAAAACAAAACAGCACTCCGTTGAGAGAAGGGTTACTCTCATCTTTTGAAGCAGTAAAATAAACCTTTGATAAAGCCCCCTTAAGCTCTATCCCTGCAGTAGAAAAACACCATTCTGAAGATCGGGGAGGAAAGAAAGGAAAATCATCAGAAGAAAAACCAGATAACTGGTAGTAACTCTTCCCCCCTTTAATCTCGGCAACATAATCAGGTAAAGAAACAATTTCCAATTCCAAACTGCTTAAACTCCTTACTAAATTATACAATACTTTGCCCGGTAATACTATACTTCCCTCTTCCCGGACTTCAACGGGACAGTAAGAGACAATACCCATTTCTAAGTCGGTAGTGGTAAGTTTTAAAAAAGTATTTTCCACCTCTAAAAGTACCCCTGATAGAGCAGGGTGAGGAGGACGAGAAGCTATCCCTCGATAAACTTTACCTAGCGCTCTTCCCAGCTCTTTACTTTTGGCTACTACATTCATGTTTTTACCCCCACTTCTATTTTTTACTATTACTACTATTATTAATTATTAAAATAATAAAAGACGTAGTAGTAATAGGAAAAGGTAATTTTGTGAAAAAGTGATAGATTTTCATTCCCTGTTTTTCTTTTCTCTTCTCCACAACCTGGTTGTAAACTTAGGATAAGTAGTTTATATCCTGTGGTTAACTTTTTTCTTCTCGGATTTTTTCTATTAACTTATTTATTTCTTGGAAAAGCTGTGGGTTATTTTCCATATCCTTCTTAACCTTTTCATAAGCATATAACACAGTGGTATGATCTCTTCCTCCAAATTCCTCACCAATAGAGGGAAGAGAATAGTTAGTTAACTCTCGTGCTAAATACATAGCAATTTGCCGAGGGTAGGCTACCTCTTTGGTTCTTTTCTTTGCTTTCATAAGAGCAGGTTTGATATTGAAATGCTCTGCTACTACTTTCTGGATGGAAGATATAGGTATCTGAGAAATTTCTGGTTTAGGCAAAAAGTCCTTCAGGACTTCCTGAGCAATATCTAAGGTAGGAGCTATCTTGTTCAGGCTACAGAAAGCCTTAATTCTTATTAAAGCTCCTTCCAGTTCTCTGATATTTGAAGGAATGTTATTGGCTATAAAATAGATGATATCAGGAGGGAGTTCCAACCCTTCCGTCTCTGCCTTCTTACTTAAAATAGCAATTCGGGTTTCT
>JAKPIQ010000124.1 GCA_029549715.1 Candidatus Atribacteria bacterium
CCCCCCAAAAGACTAAAACTAAAAATAAAAGGCAAAGACTTAAAAAACGAAAAGCTGAAAGGATAGACCATCATTGTTTCTCTAAGATTCATTATATTGAATTCTGTTTTCATTGTCATCTGGTGCCCCGAAGGGACATGAGGGTCTATCCTGAAAACGGCAATAAGGGGAAACCCCTATAACCCCAAAAAAAAATTAAAAATACATAAAAGACAAATACTAACCGAGGAAGGAAAAACAGACGGCCTGCGGCGCAAGCAGAAAAGAATCGAAAAAATATAAAAAGGAAAAGACACCGAGGAAAAAGCACCTCCTCGGTACAAGGGGGGAAAGAATTCCCCTTGTGAATCCCTTTCTTTTTTGTTGCCGCAATAATCCTCTGTCACCCCTGAATACGCTAATCATCCCCTCAGCCGTCATTCCTGAATGTATTTATCAGGAATCTAAATAAGAGAAAACCCTCTACATATTTTTCCCTCTCCCTCGACGGGAGAGGGTCAGGGTGAGGGTGGACAATGAGGGGGCAAAGCCCCCTTATCAACCCCCAAAAAACAGACGGCCTACGGCGTAAGATTAAAGGCAAAATAGATGAGAAATACTACAAACTATAACGCTGGGGAAAAACATCTCAGCGTGCCTACGGCGTAAACAAAAGATAAAGACAAAAGGAGAAAAACCTATGGAGGGAAAGACCTCCGTGTTTTCATTGTCATCTGGTGCTGCTCAGCAGCATGGGCGTCTATCATGAGAAGGCTCATGACCCCCGATAAGACAAAAGTAGATTTGCCCTTAAAATAGAAGACTTAATATAATCTCTCAAAAAAAGATAGAAGAAGACCCTAACTAAAGCTAAATTACTTTTGGGAAAGAACCCCAGATTCCAGCCAGAAAAGAGGTGACAGGAAGGATATCAAGAAAGTAGGAGGAGAAAGCTTAAATTGAGCCTTGGATGAAAAAGCTATTTACCCGAGATAAGAGTTTTGATGGTTACCAATATCTTATCAAAACTAAGGGAACAGGGCTAAGCAACAAGCTCTTACAATTGTTAAAAATTAAGCCTCTAAAAATATTAACTTGATGGGGAAACGATCCGTGTAAGTTACCAGGATAATGCAGCGGCAAAATGCTCAATTTTCATTTCAAGATTTCAGATTTAATGCGGGTTTTAACTTTAGCGGAATTATTGGCTGATTGATAACATTTATATTTTTTAATAGATAGCTATCACCCATCAGCCCAATATTACATGCACTTCGTGTTCTGTGTCATCCGCAAACACAGGTAACACATTGCCTTCAAGGGGGTAACCATCTACAGTTATCGTTTTTACGCCTCTGCACACATGTTCAGGGTTTTCTACTGTTATAGTGTATTTTGTGTTCCTGAATATCCTTTTTATCGTATAACCGTCCCATGTAGCCGGTATACACGGGTCTATGACCAGACCGTCGTAATCCGGTTTTATGCCCAGTATCCACTGCGATATCGCTACAAAATTCCATGCCGCTGTACCAGTGAGCCACGAGTTCTTGGCCTCACCAAATCTTTTTGCATCTTTGCCGGCTATCATTTGCGAATACACATAGGGCTCCATGCGGTGTATATCGCTCCTCTCCTCTATATAGGCCGGCGCAATTTTTTGGTAATATTCAAAGGCCCTATCTCCTCTACCGATAACCGTCTCAGCTATCATCACCCAGGGATTATTGTGGCAGAAAATACCCGCATTTTCTTTATATCCCGGTGGGTAACTGGATATTTCACCCAGATTGACATAATATTGAGTGAAAGCTGGATTGAGAAGTACTATGCCATATTGCGTATCCAGATATTTTTTCACCGAATCCAGTGCTTTCACAGCCGAACCATCCTCTAACCCTATGCCAGCCATAACACAAAACCCCTGCGTTTCTATAAATATCTTACCCTCTTCATTTTCCTTGCTACCTACTTTATTGCCCAAATCGTCATATGCTCTCAAGAACCACTCGCCATCATAGCCATATTTCATGACCGTCTCTTTCATTTCGTCTATATAACGCTGTGCGACTCGTGCCTCATCATCCAGTCCCTGACGTTTACAAATTTCTACATAGTCTCTCCCTATAAATACAAACATAGCAGCGATAAGTACTGACTCAGCCACTTTACCATCTTTATTGGTCGTAGTCTGGAATGATTGGTCAGGCTCAGTTGAGAAGCAATTCAAATTCAAGCAGTCATTCCAGTCAGCTCTGCCTATTAACGGTAGGCCATGAGGTCCTAAATTATTTATCACGTGATAAAATGATCTCTTCAGGTGCTCAAACATACTGGCTGCTTTAGAAGGGTCATTATCAAATGGTACTGTCTCATCTAATATAGAGAAATCTCCGGTCTCTTTTATATATGCAGCGGTGGAGAGTATGAGCCACAACGGGTCATCGTTAAAATTGCTGCCTATTTCGTTATTGCCTTTCCTGGTAAGTGGCTGGTACTGGTGATAGGCTCCTCCGTCTTCAAGCTGTGTAGCAGCTAGGTCTATTATTCTCTGTCGTGCCCTATCTGGAACTTGATGTACAAAGCCAAGTATATCCTGGTTAGAATCCCTGAAGCCTATTCCCCGGCCTATGCCCGATTCAAAATAAGAAGCACTCCGGGAAAGATTAAATGTCACCATGCACTGATACTGATTCCATATATTAACCATGCGGTTTAATCTCTGATCCACGCTATCTATATGATATTTCTGTAAAAGTTCATCCCAGTAGCATTTTAATTCCTCCAAAGCTTTATCTACTTGCTCGGTGGTTTTAAATTTTTCTATCATAGAGAGAGCTGGCTTTTTGTTTATAATACCTCTGAATTCCCATTTTTCATCTTCTGGATTCTCCACATAACCCAGCACAAATATAAAATCCTTTTCCTCATGGGGCTGCAGAATCACATCTAGACTGTGCGAAGCTATGGGTGACCAGCCATCAGCCACTGAATTATTAGATTTGCCAGCTACCACTGCTTGCGGTGCATCAAACCCGTTATAAAGGCCGATAAAACTTTCTCTATCAGAGTCAAACCCACTTATACTGGTATTAACCGAATAGAAGGAGTAATGATTGCGCCTCTCTCTATACTCGGTCTTATGGTATATAGTAGAGCCAGCAATCTCCACTTCACCCGTATTAAAATTTCTCTGAAAGTTGGTCATATCATCGTAGGCATTCCACAAGCAGAATTCTATGAAGGAAAAAAGCGTTATTTTTTTCTCCTGATTACCAGTATTTTGAAGTCTTACACGGTGTATTTCGCCATTGAAATCAAGCGGCACAAAAAACAACATATCAGCCTTTATGCCACCCCTTTCCCCCGTTATAGAAGTGTAACCCAGCCCGTGTCTACACTCGTATCTATCTAGTTCTTTTTTTACCGGCGCCCAGCTGGGCGTCCAGAAATCACCGTTATCATATATATAAAAATACCTTCCTCCACTATCTACCGGTACATTATTGTACCTGTACCTGGTAATGCGCCTCAAGCGCGCATCTTTATAGAAGCAATAGCCACCAGCAGTGTTGGAAATGAGGGAAAAGAAATCCTGCATACCCAGATAATTTATCCATGGATATGGAGTCTGAGGCGTGGTTATGACATATTCCTTGTTGTGGTCATCAAAATAACCGTATCTCAATTAGCATGCACTTCTTTCTTTTATAGCATGATTTGCATTCTGTATAATTCTATATTACTGATAGGGATTTTTCAATAACCGAGTTGCCTCAACTAAAATCAAAGTAAACTTATAATGAACTCCAAAAAGCGGGTAGAGTAATCTTATTGACAAGAAGACAATAGAGAGAAAAGACTTAGAAGCGAAACTATAAAATAGATATTATCGATATTTATAACAAAGAGAGAATGTTTCCACACAATTTATTATGGAGCCCTCATCTTCTTGACTTTAGCTTTAAGTGTGCTATATTACTTATTGGTAAGTAATAAGGAAAGGCTGAGAAGGAGAGTAGTAGGGGTAAGAAGGAATCACAGAAAGCCGGGCCATGTGGAAGCCGGTATTTCTTCTCCCTGAATCCGCTCTGGAGCCGAGGGAAGGAAAATAAGTAATTCCCTACGCTTTAGCGTTAACCAAATGAGGGTGGCATAAAACCACTGAATGAAGGTGGCACAGCGAGGAACTCTCGCCCTTAGAGGGCGAGAGTTTTTTGTTTATGTACCGTAAAGGGAAAGGAAGAAATATGAAAGTGCCTTGGACCATAAATCCTTATACCCCCTTCCCGGGGGTGGAAAGGGGATTTTCCCCTTACCAGAGCAAAGATTTGTCAGCTCTCTCTGCGAGCGTGGAGGAAGGCTTACAATATCTTTTCCAAACTAAAAATGAAGTTTTGGTCTTTCCCGGAAGAGGAGCCGGCGCTTTAGAAGGGGCAGTGGTTAACTTTTTCTCTCCCCAGGATAAGGTGGTGGCGGGAATAATGGGAGAGGGAGGAAGCGAGTGGGCTCAGATAGGAGAGCGATTTGGGCTTCAGGTGCTTCGTATGGGAAGTGAACGCGGTGAAGTAATAACCGCTCAAGATGTAGAGCTGCTATTGCGAAGCGAAGCGGGAAAGGATATAAAAGGAGTTTTTATTACTCATAATGAAATCTCAACTGGAGTAGTAGTCGATATCGAAAAGTTGGGAAAAGTGTGCCGAGAACATCATCTCCTCTTTTTAGTGGATGCTATAAATTCCCTGGGAGTTGTTAACTTAAAAACTGATGAATGGGGAGTAGATGTGGTAGTCGCCTCTCCAAAAAATTTAATTACTCCAGACCCTGGCCTTTGCTTTCTCAGCGCAAACGATAAAGCCTGGAAATATAATACAAGAGCTAATTGTCCTCGCTATTACTGGGATTTAACCCGGCTACAAAAGTATTTTCATCACCCTATTCCGGAAAATCCCTGTATTCCGGTGCCTTTTCTTCTCATTCTGGATGAGGCCATCCAGCTAATTAAAAAAGAAGGCCTGGAAAATATTTTTACTCGCCATTTGAAACTTTCTTGCATGTTGCGGCGAGGAATAGAAGCTTTAGGCTTAGAATTACTGGTTAGTGATGAACATATTGCTTCTCCTTCGGTTACCGCTATAAGGGTTAAAGAAGAGGTGGAAGCAGAAAAAATTACTTCTTTCCTTAAGGAAGAAGGAATAGCCACACTGGGAGGTGAGACACAACTTCAGAAGAAAATTATTCTAATAGAACATTCGGGTTGTTTTTGTGCTTTTGATATTGCCAGCATAATTGCCACTCTGGGAAGAGCCCTGAAGGCTCAGGGAGTGGCGGTAGATTTAGCTAAATCTTTAGCTCAGGTCTGGGAGGCGTATGATAATGAGTGAAAAAATTAAAATCTTAGGAGCAGCAGGAGTTCCTAAAGAAATGGTGGAAAGGTTAGAGTGGGAAATAGGTCCGGTAGAGCTTCTCTCCTCTGACGGTGAGGAAGAAATCATTAAAGCTATTCAGGATAAACAAGTTTTTATTGTTCGCTCTAAACCCAAAGTTACCGCTCGTATCATTCAGAATGCTCCTCAACTAAAAGTGGTGGCTCGCTCGGGGGTGGGAACAGATAACATTGACCGCAAAGCCTGTGAAGAGCGAGGTATCAAAGTAATAAATACCCCGGAGGCTTCTGCTTCTAGTGTAGCGGAACTTACTATCGGACTATCTATCACCCTTTTGCGTCATCTTTATCCTGCCTGTCACTCCTTGAAGGAAGGAAAATGGCTCAAAGGAGAATATACAGGAAGAACGATAGAAGGTAAAACCTGGGGAGTAATAGGATTCGGCAGCATTGGTCGGCGAGTAACGGACATAGCTAAGGCTCTACGAGCTGAAGTACTGGCTTATGACCCTTACGTTCCAGATGAGGAATTTACTAAAAGAGGAGTAAAAAGAATCTTGCGTTTAGAAGAGTTACTGGAGCGGAGCGATATCGTATCTATTCACGTTAACCTGAGCCAGGAAACAGAGGGGATGATTTCAGAAGAAACTTTACACAAAATGAAAAAAGGAGCTTACCTCATCAACACTTCTCGAGGAAAAATTATCAACCAAAAAGCTTTGGAAAAAGCGCTGGAGGAAGGTTATCTGGGAGGAGCAGCGTTAGATGTTTATGAAGTAGAGCCTCCCACTGACCAAGAGCTACTTTGCCTTCCCAACTTGATTTGCACTCCTCATATCGGAGGAAGCACAGAAGAAGCCTTTTTAAACGCTACTGAGGTTTTAATAAGAAAGCTTAAAGAAATCTTTCAGATTGGGGAAGGAGCACCTTTAGGTTATTGAGAGGAGACTTTATGAGAGTCTATTCTCTCAGCTTTTATCTTTGAGGGGGTTATGCCGGAATGACAAAAAAGAAAGGGGATTATAAAGGGGGATACCCCCTTTATAGCCGTTTAGAGGATAAAAATGGATAAATTCGAAATTTTAGACCATACTGCTGATGTGGGATTAGTAGCCTGGGGGAAAACCAAAGAAGAATTATTTGCTAATGCTGCTTTGGGAATGTTTTCTCTCATCTGTAGCGTAGAAGAAGTGGACGGGGGGTTTACCACCCAAGTAGAGGTAGAGGGAAGTGATTATGAAGACCTGCTGGTCACCTGGCTCAATGAGCTTCTTTATCTTTTTGAAGCTGAGGAAGTAGTGTTAAAACAATTTAATATTCAGGAATTAGGACAATATTACCTTAAAGCTCAGGTGGAAGGAGAACCTCTCGATCCTAAAAAACATCATATTCAGCGGGTGGTCAAAGCCTGTACTTACTATGAAGTAAAGGTAGAGGAAGTAGAGCCCCAGCTCTGGCGAGCCCAGGTTTATTTTGATATTTGAAAAGGAGGACTTATACCATGGCTGAGGCCTGGAAAGGACCGTTACAAAAAGTAGACGACTGGCGGTGGTTAATTCCCAGAACTTACAAAAAGGGAATGCTCACCGATGGCATGATTTATGCCAGTGAAAAGATGATTTCTGCCATCCGCAAAGACCAAGCCCCGGAGCAGGTAGCTAATGTAGCCTGCCTTCCGGGTATTGTAGGACGTTCTTTAGCTATGCCTGACATCCACTGGGGATATGGCTTCCCCATTGGTGGGGTGGCAGCCACCGAGGAAAAAGGGGGAGTTATATCCCCGGGAGGAGTGGGTTTTGACATCAACTGTGGAGTACGGGTGATAAAAACCAATCTCACCGAAGAAGAGGTAAAACCCCATATGGAGAAGCTTCTCTCCCTTCTTTTTAGTCATATCCCCTCGGGAGTGGGCTCCAAAGGTAAGCTCTCTTTTTCTATCCCCGAGCTAGAAAAAGTTATGGAAAAAGGAGCGCGCTACATCATCAGCCGGGGTTTTGGCTTCGGGGAAGATGAAGAAAACATAGAAGAGAGAGGAGCTATGGAAGGTGCCAACCCGGAGGCGGTGAGCACTAAAGCTCGGGAACGAGGAAAAAACCAGTTGGGAAGTTTAGGTTCAGGAAATCATTTTTTAGAATTAGAAGTAGTAGAGCGAATTTTTCGCCCTGATTTAGCAGAAGCTTTTGGACTTTTCCCTGGACAGGTCATTATTATGGTGCATACGGGAAGCCGAGGTTTAGGACATCAGGTATGCACTGATTATCTGCAGGAAATGCAAAAAGCTATGAGCCGTTATGGTATAAGCGTTCCCGACCGTCAATTAGCTTGTGCCCCCTGCGACTCTCCAGAAGGGAGAGGGTATTTTGAAGCTATGGCTTGCAGTGCCAACTTTGCCTGGGCTAATCGTCAGCTCATTACCCACTGGGTACGAGAAGTATTTGAGCAAGTATTTCAAAAATCTGCCCCTGCTTTAGGAATGTTTGTTCTCTATGATGTAGCTCACAATATTGCTAAATGGGAAGAGCATGAAGTGGAAGGAAAAAAGATGAAACTCTGTGTCCACCGCAAAGGTGCTACTCGGGCTTTCAGTGCCGGTAATCCTACTCTTCCTCCCCATTACCGGGATGTGGGACAACCAGTTTTGATTCCCGGAGATATGGGAACTGGTTCCTACATTCTCGTAGGGACGGAGTTAGCTATGCAAGAAACTTTTGGTTCCACCTGCCATGGAGCAGGTCGGGTAATGAGCCGCTCTGAAGCTGACCGGCGTTCTAAAGGAAGAGACATCGCCGGTGAGTTGAAAGAGCGAGGGGTTCTGGTTCGAGCAGAAAGTAAAGCCACCTTGCGAGAAGAGATTCCCGAAGCTTACAAAGATGTGGGAGAAGTGGTAGAAGTGGTAGAAAAAGCGGGAATTTCCAAAAAAGTAGTTTATGCCCGTCCCTTAGGAGTAATTAAAGGATGAGAGGAAAATAAAAATGTTAGACTGGAAATGGATAAAAGAAAACAAGGAAGCCACAGAAGAAGCTCTACAAAAAAGAGGAATGGATTCTGAAATCCTGGAGGAACTTTTCTCCGAGGATGAAAAAAGACGCACTGTGCAGCGAGAGGTGGATATTTTACGTCAGAAGAGAAACGAGATTTCCCGTTTAGTAGCTTCTCTAAAAAGAGAAGGCCAAGACCCTCAAGATGCACTCCGAGAAGGAGAGAAAATAGCAGGGAAAATAAAGGAGGAAGAGGAAAAACTCCGGGAGATTGAAGAACAATGGAAAGAGAAACTGCTCTTCATTCCCAACATTCCCCATTCTACCGTCCCGGTGGGGAAAGATGAAAATGATAATCAAGAAGTAAAGCGATGGGGAGAACCCCGAGATTTTTCCTTCACTCCCCGTCCGCATTGGGAAATTGGAGAAGGATTAGATATTCTGGATTTTGAGCGGGGAGCAAAAATTGCCTCTTCTCGCTTTACAGTATTAAAAGGAGAAGGAGCATTTTTAGAGCGAGCACTCATTAACTTTATGTTAGACCTCCATACTCAAAAACACCATTACCGGGAGGTATTTCCTCCCTTTTTAGTTAATACTAAATCTCTGATTGGTACCGGACAGCTGCCCAAATTTTATGAAGACCTCTATCACTGTCAGGATGACCTTCATCTTATTCCCACGGCCGAAGTCCCGGTTACTAATTTACACTCCGAAGAAGTTCTCCGGGAGGAACAACTTCCTCTGTATTATGTAGCCTACAGCGCCTGTTTTCGGAGAGAGGCAGGCTCTTATGGAAAAGACGTACGAGGATTAATCCGTCAGCATCAATTCAATAAAGTAGAATTGGTGAAGTTCGCTCTTCCTGAAAATTCCTATGAAGAGTTAGAATCTCTTCTTCGAGATGCGGAAGAAGTGTTGCAAATTCTTAATCTTCCCTACCGGATAGTGGCGTTATGTACTGGAGATTTAGGCTTTTCTGCCAGCAAGACTTACGATATCGAAGTGTGGATTCCCTCCCAGAATAGATACCGAGAGATTTCCTCCTGCAGCAATTTTGAAGATTTCCAGGCTCGGAGAGCTAATATCCGCTTTCGCAATAAGGAAGGTAAAATGCGATACGTTCACACTTTAAATGGCTCAGGACTGGCAGTGGGGAGAACTCTAGTAGCAATCCTAGAAAATTATCAGGAAGAGGATGGGACAGTAACTATTCCCGAAGCCCTCCGGCCTTACCTCAGGGGGTTAAAATCTATAACTCCCCAATTTGAGACTCAATAAATGGAAAAGATAGGAATAGGCATAGTGGGGTTTGGTTTTATCGGTCGGGTGCATGCTCTGGCTTTCTCTTCCGCTCCTTATTGCTATCACGATCTTCCCTATCTTCCGGAAATTCGAGGAATAGCTACCTCTCGCCCGGAAACGGCCCAAAAAGTTAAAGAAGAAACCGGTGTGGCTTTGGCCACTTCTTCTTTTTCGGAGCTTATAGCTCGAGAGGACATCGATATCGTGGTGGTTGCTCTTCCTAATGCCTTGCACCGAGAGGTGGTAGAAGAAGCAGCCCGAGCGAAGAAAGCTATCTACTGTGATAAACCTCTTTCCTCTAACTTAGAAGGAGCTGAGGTAATAGAGAGAGTGGTAAAAGAGGAGAATGTTCCCTTAGGGGTAGTTTTCCAGAATCGTTTTGTTCCGGCTCTCTGGCGAGCTAAAGAGCTAATTCAAGAAGGATTTTTAGGAGAAATTCTTCGTTTCCGGGCTTTATATCTTCACTCTAGCTATCTAGATGTAGAGCGCCCCCTGACTTGGCGCTTAGATCGGAAGCTCTCTGGAGGAGGAGCGCTTCTGGATTTGGGGTCTCATTTAGTAGACCTCCTCTTTTACTTAGGGGGAGAAGAACCCCACCTTAAAGCTTCCTGGGGAAAAACTTTTATCCCTGAAAGAAAAGGAAGAGAAATAAAAGTAGATGATTGGTCAGTGGTTCTTTTTGACTTAGCCGGTGGTGGTGAAGGGAGCATAGAAAGTAGCCGGATATCCAC